>JANQFT010000637.1 GCA_028277685.1 Phycisphaeraceae bacterium | reverse complement strand
CACGAGTACTTCCGCCGCGTGTTGTGCGACCTGCTGGGTAGGGATGACGAAGCGGGCGAACTACCTAACGACATGGACATGCTGGGCGAGGTGGTCCGCAATATCTGCTTCAACAACGCGAAGGCGTACTTTGGTATTCCGCTGAAGGGCAAGCACGGGTAAGGTGCACCGCAACGTGATGGAGTCGCGTCGCTTCGTAGAGAGATGATTACGAAGCGACGCGGGTCACCCGCGTTGCGAACATGAGATAAACAACATGCGGGTGGTCGGTTTTCACTTCATCTTCACGGCCTACGGATTCTGGCTCCCCAACGACCCGCGCGGATCGTGGTCTTCCTGCATCCGCCAACTCGATCTCTTGCAGCACGGGCAAGCGACGAAAATCGAAACGACGCAATCGGTGGCCCATACCCAACACGATCGTCATGCCCGCCAGCAGGCAAAGCAGGCGATGAAGTATCCGCCGGTCAGGTTCACCGGTGAACAGGCGCGGGCGATTGGACGCGGCATCGCAACCGCGGCGAACGAATATGAGTACATCATCCACGCATTGTGCATCCTGCCAGACCACGTGCATCTGGTGATGGCGTGGCACCCCCGTAAGATTGACCTGATCGCGTCACACATGAAGGCGAAAGCCACCCGTGCGATGCGTGACGAGGGGATTCATCCGATGACGGCGTACACGGAAGATGGCCGAACACCCTCACCCTGGGCACGCAAGTATTGGTGTCCGTTCATCAAGGATGCAGTGCACATGCGGATGGCGATTCGGTATGTGAAGCAGAATCCCGTGAAGGCGGGGTTGCGCAAGCAAAGGTGGCGTTGTGTGACACCATATGAAGGTTAACGCAACGCGGGGAACCCGCGTCGCTTCGTAGGGAGATATGACATCAGTACGAAGCGACGCAACTCGGTCGCGTTGCGGCTCACTTCACCAGCGCTTTTTCGGCTTGTTTGAGTTGGTCGCGGATGTCGATGTTCTGGGGGCACTTGGGTTCGCATTCGCCGCATTCGATGCAGGCATCCACGGCCACGCCTTTCTTCTCGAGGTCGGCGTAACGTTGGTGGGCCAGATCCCACAAACCATAGACACGGGCCATGTTGTACTGGTGGAAGATGCCGGCGATGTTCACCTCGTGACTGCACGGCATGCAGTACTTACAACCGGTGCAGTACAGGTCGGCCATGGCTTTGAGTTTGTCCAGGTGTTCGTCGATCGCCTGTTTGTCGCGATCTGACAAACTGATCGGGTCGGCGCAGATGGCGATGTTTTCTTCCACCTGTTGCATGGTGCTCATGCCGCTGAGGGCGACGGTGATATGCAGGTTGGATAGCACAAAGCGTAGTGCCAGCTCCGGCACACGCGCCACCCCGGAACCAGGCAGCACGTTGGCCAGCACCTCACTGTTCACCCCCAGTCGTCCACCCGCCACCGGGCCCATCACCACCACGCCCATGCCACGTTCGTGGGCCAGTTGGATGCCATCTTCCAACTGACGGTCGAGCATGTTGTATTGCAGCGTGACCGAAGCAAACCTGCCGGTGCCGATCAGGTTGACCAGCCCTTCGTTGTTATCGTGGAAACTGAAACAGATGTGGCGGATGAGTTTCTGGTCGAGCGCCTTTTGCATCCATGCCATGCGGTTGGGCTCGATGTCTTCGACGTAGGCGTTCCAGTTGATGCCGTGCAGGTTGTAGATGTCGATGTGGTCGGCCTGCAAACGTTCGAGGCTGTTCTCCAGGTTCTGCCACCACGCTTTTTCATCGGAGCCGTTCGCGTGGTTTTTGCTGGAAAGAACAATGTCGTCGCGCTTGCCCCACGCCTTCATCGCATCGCCCACCGCGCGTTGTGAATCCTGGTTGCAGTAACCCACGGCGGTGTCGATGTAATTCACCCCCATCTCGAACGCGCGGTGAATCATGGGAATGGCCAGTTCGCGGTCGATGCGGGCGGCATTACCTTCGCCGATCATGGGCAGACGCATTGCCCCGAAACCGAGTTGGGAAACGTTCAGTCCGGTTTGGCCAAGCTGACGGTAGATCATGGGTGCACCTCTTACCCGATGAGTCTACCCGGTGTGTCAAGGCACCAGAAACAGAACGCCCACACGCTAGCTGAACGTGTGGGCGTTCGTGGAGGAACAAGTGCATTATTCGATGGATCAACTCATTGCGTACGACGTCGCGAGAAGCACAGGCCAGCCAAGCCCATCAGCGCGAGCGTGGTGGGTTCGGGAATGAGGGTGCCGTTAACCACCACATCATTGGTAATGCTGCTCAGGCCGGTCCATGTGGCGGGGTCGGTTACGATGTTACTGCTGTTGTTGAACTGGTAGAAACGGCCCGCCGCGGGATTGCTGCCGCTGGTGGCGGGCACAGTCACGCCGTTGGTAGTAGCGACCGAATCAGGGTTATCAAACGCCCATCCGAAACCCTCATTGGTCGCTGCACTGAACGCAACGATCCAGTAGGTGGTGTTGGCTTGCAGCGTGAATGATGAAGTCGGCGTGAGGGTGTAGCTCTGCGTGGTGTTAATCACCAAGGCCGGATCGCTGAGTTCGACCCCCAGCGTACTGGGTCTGATGGTGCCGCTGGTCGTGCTTTCGTAAATGGCGAACGTGGTGGTGAGTGGGGCCGTATCGCCGGTGCGGAGGCGGAACTGTACGCTGTCGAGCGTGAAAGCATCATCGCCCATGGTGAACGCGAGCGCCTTGCCACCGGGGTTTAAGTTACCAACGCCTGATCCGTTCTGGCCCGAATCGAGCAGCATGGCTCCATTCGCATTGGCGATGAAAGTCATCGCGGTGAACAGTGCCACCGCAGCGTATTGCTTGAGTGTGAAGGTCATCTTTGTCATGTCGCAGGTCCTCCTGATAGGGCTTACCGGATCGAACTGGTTCGACCTCGGGGAAAAGATACCCCGCCATTTGGCAAGTTGTAGCAGAGAGGACACGCCAAAAGGTGGACAAAACGCGCATGCCGCATCGCGTTTATCGGCACATGTGCGGCGCGCCGCGATCAATGTCGGTCGGCAATCGGTGGATGGCCCCAGTGCCGGGCGTATTGGCGGGCGAAATACTTCGCATCGCGATATCCCACAGCGTGGGCGGCTTCTTTCACGTTGTGCCTGCCCACGCGCAGGAAATATTGGGCCGCCTGCATCCGCAACATGGTGAGATACTGCCCCGGCGTTTTGCCCGTGTGCGTTTTGAACTGCCGGCGAACCTGACTCTCGCTGACGCGCGCCTGGGCGAACAATCGATCCAGGGCCTCGGGGTCGGCGAAGTGGTGTTCCAGCAACCCCACCCACTGGCGAAGGTCTGCCGCAACCCCCGCGGTGGCATCGTGTTGTGTACCGATGACCTTTGCGTAACTCAAGAACCGGGTGAGCATCGCCCGCAGCTCCGCTTCCAGTTGCAGGTGCGTCACTTCATCCACGGGCAGCATTTCATCTTCATCCCACTTGCGCATCAGGCGGAGCGTTTGGGTGCTGCCGTGGTCAATCTGCTCAACCGCATCCCGGGCGAGCATGGGATCGACCATGGTGACTTCCGGGCTGGCGAATTGCCATTCGGTGTACCAGAGTTTTGTCGGCTCGCTTTGATGTGAACACCATGCGGCGGCCGTCCATGCCGGCCGATAAATCACATCACCCGGCTGCAGCATCAATGTGGTGCCCGCCAGTTTGTATTCCAAACCGCCAGACAGGATGCCGATGACCTTCGGCCGAGGCGCAACATGTTCGGATCGATCGTCGCTTGGCTGAAGCGTCCAACGTTCATGCAATGTGACTTTGAAGCGCGATGCCTGTACCAGTTCCATCAAACGCAATCGCATCCGCTCGCGCATCAGTTGCGTTTCGTTGGGCTTCGCCAGAGGCGACGAATGATCTGATATGGGTTGGTTGTTCATTCTGGTAGGAAGAGTCTAATCGGCGACTCTGTCCACGAACAAGCAAAACTCACTGTTGGACCAGTACCCATGACATCAATATTGAGGGGAAGCCCCACGGCGGAGTGGTGGTTCAGTTTGAATTCCACGAGCCGCGACTGTGAAGGAGCGGTCGTCGGACCGCAAGAAATACCGCCATCTTCGCGCGGTTGAGCCGACCGCTACCTCACGGACGCGGCTCGTTGAGGCCAGTCGGTGCAAACTGACCCACTACCCACGGCTGGACTTGCGGGAGATTGTCGCTACGGCGTCCGCGCCGCAGGATGTAAGCCGCAGCGTTTCCTAATGGGGGAGAAGGGCAGATACGAGTCAGTCCCGCGCAAACTGAAGTACCGTGCCCGTGTGACAGGCGAAGCACTTATCGCCAAATGCCTGCCAGATCATGCGGCCCTGTTTCTCTCCCGTGCAATGAGATGGGCCAATCTTCTCCACACCAAAATCGCGCAACGCTTCAATGGTGCGATTCACCCGATCGTCATCCGCATGCAACAGGTGCATGCCCCCCATCACCGCGTGGATGGGTCGATCGTTGGTGATCTGTTTCACGTAGGTCAGCGTGTTGATCACGCCGGAGTGTGCACAACCACAAAGCACAACCACACCATCGCGGGTGTCGAAGAAAAGGGATTGATCATCGCGCAGTGGATCAGGCTTGGTGCCATCTTCATCGGTGCAGAACATTTCACCGGCATCTTCGAAGTCGTTACTCGAGGGCACAGGGCCGGTGACAAACACACCATCGCCGATCTCGGTGCATTGCTCGGTGGGGATGAAACCGCCTTCGCGCCGCTGCAGCAGTTTTTCCGCCACGCCATGCAGACCCACGTCCTGCGGTATGTTGCCGGCCATGGCGTACTTCGGTTCGAACACATCCGGATGGGCGTACACGGCAGCCTGCCGGGCACAGGCGATGGCATCGGCCAAACCGCCGGAGTGATCGTAGTGGCCGTGACTGAGCACGATGGCGTTTGCCCGACGCAGGTCGACCCCGCAGCGCGGCGCATTGTGCATGAGTACGCCGCCCTGGCCCGTGTCAAACAACACGCGCACGTTGCCGGTGTCGATCCAGAACGACAGGCCATGCTCGGCCAGCATGTCCCGTTTCCACACAGTGTTTTCCACCAAGGTAACGACGTGAATGATTTGGCTCATGACAATACACCCGCACAAAGAGATTCTGGTCAACCGGATCGATCAACCAACCACCGCTATCAGCGTACCACGCAAACCACTGCCGTGCACGAGGCATGGGAGGAATCGGTGAGATTGAATTGAGGCAGGTTCTCACTGCACCGGCGAAGGCAGGTAGGCGGTGGTGACCTCAGGATACTTCGTGCTTTGAGGGAACTGGGCAATCACACGCTTGAGCAGCAACCGAACTGCTGGGGCCTCGGCCATGTTGAACTCATCCAGCGCCACGGCCATCGCCTGGTAATTGAATCGCAGCGGACCACCGCGCGCTGACACCGGATCAAATACGTACATACCCACACCCACGGTGCGCACCGCATAGACATCGGTGCTCGGCGTGTTGAGTTGCATCTCAGGGATACGACGAACATCACCACCGTCGGCCATGCGCTGGTGATGAATGGTGGCGCTTGGCCCCACGGTGGTGTACGGACGATCAAACGCCGTGACATCCATAATGATCACGAATTGCGGATCATTCGTATCGTGCACAAACCCGCGCTTGGTCATGTGGGCGATGACGGTTTGCACCACATCGGCAGGACGGGCGCGTTCGATTTCTGTTTTCTCCGCCATCTGCAGGTGCGGGCGCACGCCGGGGCCTTTGGCCATGATGTAAGCGTCGGCCACTTCCTCTGCATGAGCGCGAAGCTGCCCTGCCGCCTGCAGTGGAACACCCGAGCGAATCACATCGAAACGAACTTGGTCGTCCCAGACTTTGTCCATCGCGGATTGGGCTTTGAGCTGAACCTGCACTTCCTGGCCGCAACCGGTCAGCAAAGCGCCCATGGCCAGCACGGTCACCATCATGATCTGTTTCATCAGTGAACCCCTGATCAGTTAAAGGTGCGGTGGCATTATACCCGGCACCGTTGGCCCATGTCGGGTGGCTGGTTAAAGGCCATGCGCCAGATGGACACGCAAACGGGGGCACGCGATGCTTAGCCCCCGCCACCCCACCAGTTCCGCGTTCCGAGATCCGAGTTCCGCGTTTCTTAGAATTTCCGATCAATCACCCGGTCGGCTACCTCATCCATCGCCTTCTTCGCCGGGGAATCGGGCAGTGCTTCGACCAGTGCTTTGGCCTGATCGACCAGACGCTGGGCACGGCGGCGGGTGTAATCCATCGCATCGCTGTCGGCCACCAGTTCGGCAATCCGTTCGGCGTTACCCAGGCGATCAGCACGGAGCAAGTCAAGCAGTTGCTGGTGTTCCACCCGATGGGCGGTTTCCATGCGGCGGATCAACGGAAGCGTAAGCTTGCCCTTCTCCAGGTCTTTGCCGAGCGATTTGCCCACCGTGGCCACATCGCCGGTCAGGTCGAGCACATCGTCGGCAATCTGGAACGCCATGCCGATCAACTCACCGTAACACTTGAGGTCTTCGCGCATCTGCGGGTCGGCATCGGCGAAGCGTGCCCCAAGGTCGCAACTGACACCGACCAGCGCGGCCGTCTTGCGATGGATGATCTGCATGTACGTTTCTTCATCGAGCGACCAGTTATCGCGATTAGCAAGTTGGAGCAGTTCACCCTCGCACACCGTGTTGGCGGCACGCGCGATAATGCGCGCCGTTGGCTGGCTATCCAGTGATGAACACAGGTGGTACGCATGGCTGAACAGGTAGTCGCCCAGCATGACCGCCGTCTCGTTGCCGCGCAGGGCGTTAACGGTCTTGCCACGCCGGCGCAGTTCCGCTTCGTCGAGGATGTCATCGTGCACCAGCGAGGCCATGTGAATCAGTTCCACGGTGGTGGCGATTACCCGATGCTCCTCCCGGATGGGTTGGTCGGGCTTGGCCGCCTGCGCCGCGAGGAACACCAGCATCGGCCGCAGCATCTTGCCGCGATACCGCTCCAGGTGCCGCACCAATTCGTTCACGCAATCCACATCGCTTACCAACTCTGCAGTGAAGCGCGTTTCAACTTCCGCCAATTCACTGGTGAGTTGGCGACTGAGCGATTCGATGTGCGGGCTGACGGGGTTCATGCGTACATCCATGGTACCGGGGTACTTCTTGCAGTTCATGGTACGCAGTGCGGTTGGGGATGCCCAATGAAGAATGACGAATGTCTGACGATGCGATTACCGATATTCCAAGTCCCCCGCCTCGACTTGCTCACCCAGCATCTCCACCTTTGCGCGGATCGCATCCACCACCGCGCGGCGGTCGTTCGTGTCGACGTCCAGTTCATCCAGCGTGAAAGCTTTGCCGAACGTCACGCGTGATTGGCTCAGGCGAATGAACGAACCGTACACACTTTTTGTATGCGGCGTCCCACTCACCCACACCGGTACGATGGGAGCACCACTGCGCGAGGCCAACACCGAAACGCCCAAGCCGAACTTCTTGACCTCACCGGGGTACTCCGGCAGGTGACCTTCGGGGAACAGGCCCAGCAGTTCACCCTCTTTCAAGGCAGCGATGGCGTGGCGGGCACCGTTGCGGTCGGTACCGTCGCGCTTCACGCCGATGGGGTTGCTCGCCGCCCAGAACCAGTTCAACCAACGGGTGCGCTGTTCGATGGCCATCATCCACCGCACCACGCGCGGCAGGCAGCATTGAACCAACACCGGGTCCACCCCCGCCGTGTGCTTGCATACGAGGATGGCCGCCCCCTGGGGCACATGGTGCTTGCCGGCGTACTTCACCTTGTGTACCGCCGCCACAAAGAAACGGAACAGGCGATACAGGAAATTACCCCACCGCGTCGGGGCAGGCCCACGGAACACGAACCGCCACAAGCCCCAGATGGCCGCAATGATCAGCAAGGCACTGAAGCCATGCGCCACCGGGACGATCGCCTGATCCGCATTCGCCATCTGCCAGATGATGCCGCTGACGATCACCGCGCCCAGGTCGCTGGCCAGATCCTTGAACGCCATCACCCGCCCCCGGAAGCAATCCGCAGTGCACTGCTGAACCATCGTATTAATGGTGATCATCAACACGCCGCCACAGAAACCGCATAACAAACTCAGCACCAGGCCCGCGTAGAGGCTCGGCACCACCACCAGCAGCGAAAGAAAGATCGCCGCCCCGATCATGCCCGCACTGATCAGAATCTCGCTGCCCCACCGCGCGTTCATCGCCCCCAGCAGAATCGCGCCAGCCAACATACCCAGCCCGAATCCGCCACCGATGAGGGCGAAGTCGCTGATGTCACCGCCGTACACGTTGGTCACGATGGCAGAACCTGCTGCGATGATGATGTGGCTGCCGCTCCAGAAAACCACGCTGGCCGCGGCGAGCGCGATGAGTGGCCGGTGATGCAGGATGTATTTCCCACCATCGCCAACCTCTTTGAACACGGTCATCAGACTCCGCGATGGCTTTGCTTTCCCCGCTCCCCTGCTTCCGGAGGTGCGGCGCACCGGCGTTTTCAGGAACGGCCACATCCAACCGGGAATCAGATACATCAACGCGCTGATGAGCACGCAACCGCGCAACAGGTTTTCCGACAGGTACCCACCGACCGGAAAGCCCAGCAGGTTGCCGATCACGCCCAGCCCCAGCACCACGGCATTGGCGCGTTGCAGCGCGGCGTAACCCACGACGTTGGGGATCACCGAATTCCGCGCCGGGCCAAACGTGGCGGCGAACAGGCCGATGGAAAACATCATCAGCCAGATCTTCCACGTGTGCGTGAACTCGATGCCGCCGATGGTGATCCAGGTGTCATAAAGCCCCGCGATCGCCCCGCTGCGGTCGCGCGGGATCATGGTGAACGCCAGCAGGATGATGAGGCCGCGCGCCTGGTCCGACACGAACATCAACCACTTGCGCGGTAGCCGATCGGCCAGCCACCCCGCGAACGGCCCCCAGATCACATACGGTAAAAAGAACCAGAAGTTGTACCCCGCCGTGATCGAAGCATCCGCCAATCGCACCGACTGCAGAATCTCATCCTTAGCCCCGTACCCCAACATCACCGCCACTGCGAGCATAGCGAGCCGATCCGCAAACCCACTGGCGAACGTGCTCGACCAGAGAAAATGAAAGCTGAGGTTGCGCGACAGCTTGGGTTCGGGATGGTGATGGACGTCGGCCATGGCTCAAAAGTGTATCAGGGGATGATGTGGTATGTGATATGTTGTATGTGATATGTGGAAGAAGGTACGAATCTCCTAAATAGTTCTACATATCACATATGACATACCAGATACAACATGGAATTATGAACGCATGTCTACCTACCGCCCCACCCAACGTCCCCGTGATCAGCGTATCGGCCAGGCCACGCGCGATGAGCATGCGGATGTATTGGTTGAGCCGGCCGATCTGGTGATGCCGTTGTTCGTGCGGGATGGTCAGGGGATCGACAAGCCGGTCAGCAGCATGCCGGGGGTGAGTCAGATGTCGACGGATGTGGCGGTGAACACGATTCGCGAGCAGGTGAGTCGTGGTCTGCGACGATTCATTCTGTTTGGAATCGTGGACAGCGCAAAGAAGGACGCAACGGGTTCAGCGGCACTCGATGTCAGCAACCCCGTTCACACCACACTTCGACAGGTGCGCGATGCGGGCATCGACTGCGAGATGATGGCTGATCTTTGCGTGTGCGAATACACCGACCACGGTCACTGCGGCGTGCTGCATGATGATCCTGAGGTGACCGTCGATAACGATGCCACCCTCGAACTGCTCGCGCAGCAGGCCGTCTTGCTGGCCGACAACGGTGCGGACATCGTCGCCCCCAGCGGCATGATGGACGGCCAGGTCGGCGCGATTCGCCAGGCACTTGGTTCACGTGATACAAAGATTCTGAGTTACGCGATCAAATACGCTTCCTCCCTGTACGGCCCGTTCCGTGAAGCCGGCGAAGGGGCGCCAAAGTTTGGCGATCGACGCAGCTATCAGATGGATTACCGCCGCAGCGATGAATGGGCGACCGAACTGGCGCTCGATCTTGAAGAAGGCGCGGACATGGTGATGGTGAAGCCGGCCGCGGCGTACCTGGACATCATCCGCCAGGTGCGCGACGCTGCCCCCCCGCCCCCGGAAGGTATCCCCGTGGCGGCGTATCATGTTTCGGGTGAGTACAGCATGATCCACGCCGCCGCCGAACGCGGGTGGTGCGACCTGCAATCGGCTGCGCTGGAAATCACCACGGCCATCCGTCGTGCCGGGGCGGACAGCATCGTGACTTACTTCGCGCCGCGACTTGTTGATTGGATTGACTGAATCACGGAGGGCGCAAAGACACAGAGGTACAGAGGGATACTTTTTGTGGATGACTCGCCCCGCCTAATGAATTCCTCCGTGTCTCCGTGCCTCTGCGCCCTCTGCGATTTTCTGCCCAGAACGCGGCAAGCCGCGGCGCTATATGGGTCGATTTCTTGCTGGTGAGAGAACTCGCGCCTAACCTATGCGTCTGTGATGACAACGGTTGGCGTACATCCCGCTGCGGAAGACAGACCACGGATGCGTCGGCTGGTCGCGCTGGCGATTTTTTTGCCCACGTTTGGTGTGCTGGTCACCGCGGCGATGCTCACGCCCAGCAAGACCGGCGAAGGCACGCATCAGCAGTTGGGCTTAGCCCCATGCGGGTTGAAGGCCAGAACCGGTGTGCCGTGTCCCTCGTGCGGGATGACCACCGCCTTTGCCCACGCCACTCACGGGCAGCTGGGGCAGGCGTTTATCACGCAGCCAACGGGGGCGATCCTCGCCATCGGGTGTGCGATGACGGCCATCGTGGCGTTCTATGTGCTGATCACCGCCGCGCGGATCGAAAAGTATTTGGTTCAGTTGTGGCATCCCGCGTGGGTTTGGCTGATACTGGCGTTATTCGCAGCAGGTTGGGCGTATCGCCTGATCACGGATTACGGAGATTACACATGACCATCCGCCATATGGCGAAAGCCTTGCTCATGCTCATCACCCTCGCCGTCTTACTCTCACTGACCGGCTGCAACGTCGTCGGCTGGGCTGGACAGGTACTCGGTGGCGATCCGGAAAAGATGGTGAACGTGACAGCGGAATACCGCGGACTGGATAACCAGACCGTGGCCGTGCTCGTCGATGCCGACAACGCCACGCTGTTCCAGTTCCCCAATGCCCGACTCGAAGTGTGTGCCGCCCTCACGCAGAAGATTGCCGGCAACGTACCCGGGGTGAAAACCATCGACCCGGTGCAGATCGTCGACTTCCAGGATCGCAACATCTACTGGAACACCGCCACGTATTCCAACCTGGCCAAACGACTCGGTGCCACGCGCCTGGTGTTGGTGGATCTGACCGACTATCGCATTCACGAACCGGGTAATGTGCATCAGTACCGGGGGGTGATCAACGCCAACCTGCGCGTGGCCGAGACCGACAGCACCCACCCCAACGATGCCGCCTACGCCACGCAGGTCTCGGTGGCCTACCCGCCGCATCGTCGCGAGGGGCTGCCGAACGCCGACCCGGTCACGCTTCGCAAGGCCACGCTGGACCTGTTCAGCCTGTCAGCGGGCGGCAAGTTCTACGATCACAAGGAACGGGCGGAACAATGAAGCCAACTCGGAACGCGGAACTCGGAACGCGGAACTGGATAACGCGTGGTGTGATCGTGCTGATGCTCGTGTTTTCGTGTGTGGTACTGACCGGTTGTGAAGCGGTGGGGTTTGTGGCGCAGGTGATCACCGGGCCGGAGAAGATTCCTGCGGTGTACGAACTGGCGGATCGCCCCACCGTGGTCCTGGTGGATGATCCTTCGAATCTGCTGCCTGATCCCACCCTGGCCACGTTGCTTGCCGGTCGGGCGGGTGAATCGTTGGTGGAAAACGAAGTGGTCACGCAGGTGATTCCACCTGTGATGGTTGAACGTCTGCGGGCAGCCCACGATGACTTCGATAAATGGGGCATTGATGATGTGGGCAAGCAGACCGGGGCGGAACAGGTCATTTATGTCCTCGTGCAGGAATGCGGCAGCACCGAAGACGATCTCATCTTTCGCCCCACCATCATCGTGCGGGTGAAGGTGATCGACTCTGCCACCGGCGACCGATTGTTCCCCAGCCAGACCAGTGCCATCGGCAAGGATGGCCACCCCCTCAAGCACACCAACGCCTACCGCGACATGCAGGGCGCCAGCGCCGCCACCAGAGCCATCCTCATGCGGCAACTCACTGAAGGTGCCGCCGATGCGCTGGCCAAACTGTTCTACACGCACAAAGCCCCGGAGCTAGGCAGCGGCTTGCCCGGATAACAGAAGTGCGGTGTGCGGAATGCGGAGTGTGGATTCCGTTACCGCGGTGGTTTCGTCGGTGGGCGTGGTCGAATATCCTCTTGCCTCATGGCTGAGTTGCACGTTCTTCAACACGATGCCGCGCTGCGCGACCCGGCGATGGCTGCGTTGGTGGATGACCTGATTGTCACGTCGGGCGATCAGGTGTATCCGTTGCGCCCCAGCCTCAACCGCATCGTCACGTGGTGTCGGCTCAAACACCATATCAGCCGGAACGGACCGTTTGACACCGTCCACGCCTGGGGACTGGATACCGGCGTAACGGCAACCGGCACCGCACCCCGGGTGATCATCCACGCCACTTCGCGCGTGTTACCCGGCAAGACGACCCGGCGCATCGTCAGACGTGTGAACGAGGGGTGCGCGACGCTGCACACCATCAACCAGGCCATCGCCGATGACCTGATCGCCTGCGGCATCGATACCCGGTACATCACTGTCGAGCCGCCATCGCTGAACACCGAACGACTGGCGCAAATCGATCGCTCCGAACTGCGCCAACGATGGCAGATCGACAACGACACCATGCTCGTCACCGCGATCGGCGATCCCTGGCTGAACGTGGATGTGATGTTGGCTACGTGGATCGTGGGTCTGGCTGCCACCACCGGGCGCAAGCTGCGCCTGGTCGCCCACCCAAAAATGCGCAACATTCATCGCGCCCAGCGTCTGTTAAACAGCATGAACCGACCGGAGCAACTGATTCTCGATCCCAGCGCCGCCGCCCCATGGCACATATTGCCCACCTGTGATATCGCCCTGGTGCTGGATCATCGCGCCAACTATGGCGGCTGCGATGTGAGGCTGGACATGCCCCCTCAGCCGGGTCTGGCTGGCGGTTTATCCACCCGTTGGACCTTGGCGGCGGATTGTGCGGTGGTGGCAGAGCAATCGGCCGCGGTGGATGAACTGATCACCCACGAAGCGAACGGCCTGGTTTTCCCCGCCGGCTCCACCCGCGATGCCGCCCAGATGCTGTGCGAGGTATATGACGGGAGACAGTCTTGAGTCTCGAGTCTTGAGAGAATGCATGGCTGCATCGCGCAAGACTCAAGACTCACCGCTCAAGACTCCGTGTCCCCTTGACGTGAGTGCTTATCCGGCCGATACTTGCCGTTCGGTCGACCTACAGGCGATGAGTCTAAAAGCCCTGCCCACGATCGATCATCTGGCCGAGCCGCTGCGGCGTTTTATGGACCGCATGACGGCTGAGCAACGTATGCTCCTGGTGCTGAAGCGCGAGCTGTACGACGGAGCGTGGCAACCGATGATCGCGGATCTTGAGAACCGGCTCGCCGGCCGCCCCTATGTGCTCAAGCTGGCCAACCGGATTGAGGACGACCTGAAGCGCATCGAGCAGATGCAGCAGATGGAAGAGCACTACGAGGTGGACTTGGCCGCCTACATCGAACCTCTGAAGGTGCAGGAGACCCCCGAATGAACAAGCAGTGCTGGATGCTGGTCATGCTGATCGCCACGGCCATGTTAACCGGATGCGGACCAAAACCACGTGGGGCCGACTTCCTGCTTCTGACCCCTGAAGCCGCCGAACAACTGAACTATCGCGTTCAGTGGCAACAAACCCTCGCGGTGCCCAAGCGTGTCTCCATGGACAGGCTGGACGTGCTGGGTGATGTGCTGGCTGCCATCGACAGCGACCACGTACTCAGCATCCTCGAAGCCAGTGACGGCGCGGTGCGCTGGAGCCGCCAAGTCGGCACGCCCGCCGAACGCGTTACCGCCGCCAGACGCGGCAACGGATGGATCACCGTCGGCGCAGCCGGCACCGCGTATGTCTACGATGAAAACAACGGCACGCTCGAGCATAAAGTCGCGCTGGGGCACGTGGCCTCCACCCCGCCGGCCATCGATGGCAACTTTGCCGTCTACGGTTCGCCCACCGGGGTGGTGTTCGCCCAGGACCTGGTGCGTGGCTTCGTCGCCTGGGAATACCAGTTGACCGGCGGCATCGTGGCGGATGTGATCATCGCCGAAAATACCGTGATCGCTTGTGATTCAAACGGTTCGGTCGCAGCCTTCAACCCCACGCGCGGCAACCTGCTTTGGCGCCGCGTGGCACCGCCATGGCGACGTATTACCGCCAATCCCGTGGGGAGCGAAGCTTTCGTGTACGTCGCCGGTGAAGACCAGGCGTTGTACGGCTTCGAGCGCACCACCGGCCGATTCTGGAAGTACCTCAGTGAATCGCCGCTGACCACATCACCCGTGCTCATCGCCGACCGCGTGTTCCAGGATATTCCCTCCGAAGGCATCGTCTGTTTCGACGCTTACACCGGCGATGTGTTCTGGCGGGCGGGCAACACCCACGGCCGTGTGGTCATGATGACCCGCAACGAACGCGTGCTGGTGTCCCAAGACAATCAACTGGTCCTGCTGGACAGCGAAACAGGCCAGGTCAAAGGCCGCATCGCCCTGCCCAAGGCCAACATGCTCGAAACCG
>JANQFT010000587.1 GCA_028277685.1 Phycisphaeraceae bacterium | reverse complement strand
CGGCGTGATGAACCTCGGCGCATTCGCCGTGCTGGGTTCGCTGAAATCGCAAGGTGAAGATGCCGAAACCTACGACGACCTGCGCGGCCTGGCCAAGCGTCATCCCGCGCTCGCGGCATGCATGGCGGTCAGCGTGTTGGCGCTGGCGGGCATCCCGCCGCTGGTCGGTTTCTGGGGCAAATTGTTTCTGTTCGGTTCGGCCATCAGCGCGGGTGACTCACCACTGATGTGGTTGGCGATCATCGCTTTCATCAACAGCGCGATTGCTGCGGTGTACTACCTGCGCATCATTGCGGTGTGCTACCTGGACAGCCCCGAGCGCGAACCCACCCAGCAAGACCTGCCCTGGCGCATCTTCAGTGCTGCCGCGGCTGTGGTTCTGGTGATCGTGTTGAGCATCATCACCACGCAGTTGATGTCCGCCGCCCACGATGCCGCGGAACTTCCTTCCCGTTCAGCGGAACAGGGCTGGGCGCAGGCGAAGATAGAATAGTACGGATTCGGTCTCCTTCTCTCCTCGCAACTTAGCAAGGCAGTACAAATCACAAATGCGCTAAGCTGCAAGGGGAGAAGGAGACCGAATCCGTACTTGCGCTTCGTTACAGTCCGGCTTGGGTATGATCATTCAAACCCAACCCGTGGGTTACCACCCGCGGTTATTGATTGTTGTTCGTTCAAATACTGGGTTCGTCATCGATTTCCACATCGCGGCTGCCGGCGGCTTTCATGGCGCGCCAGAAGCACCAGGTGAGGCCGCCGAAGATGATGAGGAAGGCGATGGCGAGGAGCACGTAAGCGGTGCCATTGAGCGTGCCGTCTGCCACATACGGCTGCTTACTCGGTTCAAGGAGGTTCTTGTATTGCAGCAGTTCGATCACCACGCCGGCCACGGTCATGATGGCCAACGTATACACCACACCGGCGAGCACACCCTTCTGCTTCATGGGGTCAACTTGAACATCGCGTTTGCGATTGAGATAACCAAGCAGCAGGCACATCAGCGGCATGGCGATGAACACGATCGAACTGATCACCAACGGCCAGGGGATGGCGTAGCTTCCTCCATCTTTGGTGGCAGCTTGATAGGCGTCGATCTGCTCGTGAATCAGGCTGGACAGACTCCACACGAACAGCACGGCGAGGAATGCGGGGGCGATGTACTTCACGGTGATGTCCCACCAGCGGTAGAGCTTCCAGTCGCTGCGTTCGTTGGCGTGCTCGCGCATGTGGACGATAAACTTGCCCCGCCACGCCCAGCCGACGACGAGACATTCAGCCAGCGCGACAATCAGAATGCCGAACGGCCCGTTGATCATGGCGTCGGCCTGTTCGAGCCAGGAAAGCCCCCCGCCGCCGCAGGTGTACACCACGCCGATGGCCATGCCGATCAGGCAGATCGCCGGCAGCACGATCGAACGCGCCCACTGGGTGTTGTCGCAGACGGAGGCAAGACACGCTTCAACAATGCTGAAGGCGGAGTCGATGCCGAGCGTAAGCAGCGCCACGAAGAAGACGGTGGCGAAGAAGGCGGCGAACGGTAGTTGAGTCAGGCCGAAGGGAAAGACGATGAACGACAGACCGACGGTACCTTCGGGCACAAGGTCGGGCACTTGCGTTGGTGTACCTGCGACCTGCATGGCGTGGGCCATGCCGCCAAGCATGCTGAACACGGCGATGCCGGCGATGAAACTGGTGCCGAGATCACCCAGGCCGATGATCAGCGCGTTGTTGGACAGATCGCTCTTACGATGCAGGAACGAGGCGTAACTGAGCATGACGGCAAAGCCCAGGCTCATGCTGAAGAACACCTGCCCGAACGCCCATCGCCAGGTTTCTGCTTCGAGTAATTTTTCCCAGCGTGGTTCGAGGTAGAACTCCAGCCCCTGGATAGCGCCGTCGAGCGTGAGGCCACGCACGGTGAGAATGACCAGCATGATCCAGGGCAGCGGCACGGTGAACAACACGACTTTGCTGACCCACTTCACGCCACGGAACAAACAGAGATACACCAACACCCAGGCGGTGATCATGCCCAGCAGCACCCACAGGCGGGGGGCACCAAGTTCAAAGGTGGGATGATCCTGGTCGAAGTCGACCATGCCGAAGAAGTGTTTCGCCGCGGTATCGGCATCGTCCCCCGCCCAGGGCAGTGCCTGATGGGCAAAGCCCGTCACTGATTCAACGAGATAGATCACACAGTAGCCAAGGATCACCGCGTAGTAGGTGATGATGATGAACGCGGCCGCGGCAAGCCACCAACCCACCCACTTGTACCGACCGAGAACGCGGCCGAACGCGCCCGAACGCGCCCGGCGGTGATTGCTGCGCCCAATGGCCCACGCTGAATTCCATGATGAGCAGCGGAATGCCCATCACGAGCATCGCGAGAAAATACGGAATCAAAAACGCCCCGCCACCGAACGTGTACAGCTTGTACGGAAAACCCCACAGGTTGCCCAGCCCCACCGCCGACCCGATGGCCGCGAGAATGAACGCGCCGCGACCGGCCCAGTGATCACGTTGCGGACGAGCGAGGTCGGGTTGATCCATGAAGGTGATCTCCGATCTTCGATGTGAGATGTTCGATCTTCAAGGCAGAGATGCCGGACTACTCGATGGTCTGCGCGACAGATCGTAGATCGCACATCGCAGATCGAACATTCGAGTTGTCAACAATACGCGGATAGCCAAGGCGGCCGCTCACCACCGTTTGCAGTTGGTGCAGCAGGGCGAGGGTTTGTTGGGAATCGCGGATGGCGGTGATGCTGCCGTTGGCGCGGGCGTGTTTGGGGCGGCCGGTGAAGCTTTCGGTTTTGTCCATCAGGCGGAGCGTGGCGTTGGCCAGGCGTGCGGTGATTTTTGAGCGGGTGAGTTTGCCGGATGGTTTGAGTAAGCCGCCGCCGCCGTAGACGGCAACCTTGTTGTCTTCAAAGAGCATGTAGGTGACGGTGCTGTTGGTGGCGGAGGGGTCCATGGGCGTATGGCCGGCGCGGGGGCGCCAGAACATGCGGACGTGCATGGCGCGGCTGGGCGCGTCGGCAGTGCCATCGATGAGGACGATGTTGGCTGAGCTGGGATCGCTGGAACTGAACACGGCAATATCCCACGCCGCGGCGACGGGCGGGCCATCGGCCTGATCCGTCTGGCGCGTGGTGGCGCAACCGGTGAAGATGGCTGTAGCGATAAGAGCGGTCACCAACACGCCGATTTTCATGCGGAATTCTCCTGGATACCAGTGCGGTAAGGTTTGCCGTTGCGTACGCGCGGGGTGGTGTGGCCCCGTGTGAGGCCGAGGCAGGCGAGGGCATCGCGTTCGACCATGTTGCGCAGTTTTTCGCGGGGGACGGTGGGCAGGCCCGTTGAGTGCGTGAAGCGATTGAGTGAGTAAATCGTTTCGATCGCTTCCTGCGGCGTGAGATACGGGAAGCCACTGCCGAACAGCAGCTTGCCCATCACGTCCATCTGGTGGGCCATCAGCAGCACGTTGTAAAGCGGCCACGGGCGGGAAACCAGGTCGCTTACTTCCGCGTAGACATGTTCGTGCTTGCCGATAAGCACGAGCGCTTCATCCACCCACGGGTGACCGCAATGCGCAAGCACCAGGCGCAGGTTGCCGAAGGTTCGCGCGACTTCATCAAACAGATGCGGCTGCACGTATTCCAACTTCGCCCCGGCGGTGAGGTGCGTGCCATGATGAATGAGGATCGGCATGCCCATCGCTTCGCATGCTTCGTACAGTTGCATGGCGCGGGTGTCGGCGGGGTGGAAATCCTGAATGGCGGGACTGATGGTCACGCCGGATAAACGCATCGCGGGCAGACGTTCCAGTTCATCCATGTAACCGGGTTGGGTGGGATCGATGGCGGCGAAGCCGATGAACTTCTCCGGTTGGCGCTGGATGTATTCGGCGATCGATTCGTTGGGGACATCCGCCCCGAGGTAGTGACTGCGAAAGCCGAGCACCACGGCCATATCAACCGGCTGCATGGCGGCTTCGTGGGCGATGGGGCCGGCGTCGAGTCGATCGGGACGATCGGCGAATCGCGCGCGAATCTGCGCGGCAACCTGCGGACCAAGTTGATCGGGCGACTGCCACAGATGGGTATGCAGATCGATGATCATTCTGCCACCATCGTAGCCGCTGACGGTCAGGCATCAAGGGGGAAGTGGGTTGGCGCGTTGAGTCGCACGGGCAAGGTCATCCGGGGAAAGTTGGCCATCCGGATCGAGATACGCCTGGTCGTTCAGCATCAACACCCGTTGATAGATGGCGGCGGCTTCCTGCGGTAAGCCCACTTGCCACACCAGGTCGGCCGCGAGCAGGGCTGCGCCCACGCCATGGGGATCGTGCTCCGTCAGTTGTAATGCTGCCCGAGCGGCGCGCTTTTGCCACGGCAACTTGCGGGTGGCCTGGTACAGGATGGCGCTGGCCTGCGCTTCGGATCGGGCGAGTTGTGCGCGATGCGTGGGCAGTTTGGCCATGCGATTCATCACGTTGGCGATGCGTGTTTCGTAGTCGGCTGCATCGCCTGGGTTGCGGCCGTGTGCCTGGTGAAAGCCCAGCAACAACCCGTGCAAAGCAGCAGCATGGTGACGTGGTTCACCCGCCTGAACAAACCACTGGGCGGAAGCGGCATGGTCGCCCACCGCCAGCATCTTCATGCCGTATTGTTCGTACGTTCTGCTGCGCGACAGTTGCAGGATGGATTGGATGAACATCGCCAGCACCGCCAACACCACTACCGCGCAGACCATGCCAACGCTTCGCTGCGATGAGCGCGCACCATGCTTTGATGCTGCAACACCCGCGCCGGCAATGCCCAGCACCACCATCAACAG
>JANQFT010000524.1 GCA_028277685.1 Phycisphaeraceae bacterium | reverse complement strand
TTCGTCGGCGCCCACAAGAGGGGTATCTACATCAGTCGCGATGGCGGCGAAACGTTCAAACTCGATCCGTCATTCAACGCCATCGCGGGGGAGGAGCCGCTGATCATGTGGTTGCGCGCGGCGGACGATGGCGTGGTCTACGCGGCCACCGGCGCGTACATCCTGCGTCATGATGCCAACGGCTGGCGCGATGTGACACCACCCGGCAAGAACAAGAGCCTGCTCACCGTGGCCGTGTTCCCGGGTGATTCGAACCTGGTGGTGACCAACCGCGGCAAGACGCTGTTCCGCAGTCGCGATGGCGGCAAGACATGGCAAACGCCCAAGGTCCACCACGACCGCAACAAGGGATGGATGAAGAGCTTCACCTACGCCTCGTCCATGTCCAGCATGGTGTTCGATCCCCATCACAAACAGCGCGTGTACGTGGCTGAATGCTTCGGCAACTGGCAGACGGCCGATGTGTGGGCCGACCCGGTACAGTTCGAGCACAAGTACAACGGCGCGGAAATCACACTGACGCTCGAGATGTCCACGCCGCGCGCGGTCAAGGGGCAAAACATCGCGCCGCTGTTCACCGGCGTATCCGACATCCGCGGGTTCCGCCATCCCAACATCCACGAAGTGCCGCCGCCCTACATCATGGCCCCCAATGACTGGTCGACCTACGTGAACGGCCTGGACTTCTGCGAAGCAGATCCCAACTACATCTACGCCGCCAAGAGTGTCCACGATGGCACCGCACGCTTGTTGCGTTCGACCAACAACGGCAAGAGCTGGCATCGCGTCAGCAATCCCTACCCCGATGACAAGCACGCCGGCAGCAAGGTGATGGTCTCCGCCACCGACCCCGGACGCGTGGTCTACCTGGCCAGCAACAAGCTCGCGCCCATGTTCACCACCAACGGCGGCAAGACGTGGACCAAGTGCAAGATGGCCGACGGCAGCGACATGCCGTTCGTCTACGACAAGTGCAGCGGGTACAACTTCGCCGCCGGTCACACGTCCGATCGCGTGGACGGCATGACGTTCTACGCTTACTCCAATTCAACCAAGCGCCAAGACGATGGCCCGCGCGGCCTGTTCATCAGTCGCGACGGTGGTGCGACATGGACGGTCAATCCCACCAAGCTGACTGGTCACAATCCGCATGACAGCGTCTCCCCGCCGCATATGGCTGCTATGCACGATAAGGCCGGCGAGGTCTGGCTGGGCATCGGCGGCCGCGGTCTGTGGCACAGCACCGACTTCGGCAAGACCATCCAGCGCGTCGATCACTTCCAGGGGTCGCGTCCACTGGGTGTGGCCGTGGGTGCTGCCGATCCCGATGTGAAGGGCACCCGCGCCACGGTCTACGTCTACGGCATCGCGGAAGGCGATACCGAACACGCGCTGCACCTGTCCAAGGATGCTGGCAAAACGTGGCAGAAGGTTCCCACCCGCCGCCGTTACAACCGGCTGACCGCGCACCTGATGAGTGCCGATCGCCAGACGTATGGTCGTGTCTATCTCGGCACGCCGGGTCTGGGCACGTGGTATGTACAGACGGATCGGCTGATCGATTAACGACCATATGGCCGGGACATGAATACCATTCCTGGTGCCCCGGGGAAGAACAATCCTCTTCCCCGGGGTCACCCCGTGCATGGAATAGTAAGAGAGGTGTCGGCCGCCGGGTGGACGAGCCGACACCGATCAGGAACTAGAACAGAAGCTGTGCCTGGGCACGCAGGGCGGTCTGGCCATCCTGGTCAGGCTCGTCCGCACGCAGGCCCAAGCCATCGCTCACGCCAAACGCCGTGCCGGCACCGCCGAGCGAATCGAACGCGTGAACCACATCAACCGTGAACTTCACGTTGTGTTTCTTGATGTAATAGTTCAAGCCAACCGTCAGCAGGCTGGGGTTGTCTTCGGTCTGAGCGGGCGAACCGGTGAACACCTGGTTGTCGATGCTCAACATCTCGTAACGGATGAACGGTTCGAGCTTGTCGGGAATGACCATGTAGCCGGCCTGCACGACGAAGCCGTAGAAGTTCAGGTCTTCCGGGTTGCCACTGGCGAACACGAAGTTCGGGGCCGCACCGCTGTTTTCCGGGGCGTTGGTGTGCAGACCAACCACCGCGGCATAGATGCCCAGACCGTTGATTTCCAACGAGCCATCGATCGTCCAGGCGAACAGATCGTCCGCCATGTTGGCGGCATTCAGGCCGGTTTCAGTCTTCTGATAGTGAACGGCCGCGCCGAGGAACAATGCCATGTCTTCACCGGCCCAGGCGCTGGTGTCCTTCATCTGCTTCCACTCACCGGCGAGCTTCACATCCGCACGAGCGGTCAGGGCCACATCGACGTCAGCCGCGTTCCAGTCGGCACCGGCGCCGCCGGCACCCACGGTTTCCTCACCACTGCCAATGCCGTCGGTCAGGGCGAATGCCAGCTTCACGTTTTCGTGCGGCTGGTACATCGCCACAACACCTTCCACAAAGCCCGCGGTGAATGCCTCGTTCACCAGCGAACGTTCGACGGTCAGTTGCTTGGATGAGCTGGTCAGCTCTTCCCGCATGAAGGGAGCCTTGGTGCGACCGGCGGCGATCTTCAGCTTGTCGTTCACCTTGTAACCGATGAGCAGTTCTTCAAGGTAAACTTCGTTGTGATCGCGCGTCGAAGCCAACGTCAGCTTCCAGAACATGGCCGGGTCCCATGCGTGGCCACCCAACTTGAGCTTGGTGCGACGAATCTGAAAGCCGCCCAGGTCTTCATCGATGTCGCCGCTCGCCAGGTCGCCGTTGTTGGCGAAGTTGGCGATGTAGCGCACCTGCGCCTGTGCCTTGATTTTCATCTTGAAGTTGCCATCGGCACTCTTCAGGAAGAAGTTCTTGCCATCGTGGCCACCGAGGATCGAGGCATCCAGCAGGCTGGCGCGGGTGTCGGCATCGGCCAGCACTTCGCTGATCAACGCTTTGACCTCTTCCGCCCGGCGCTCGTTCAGCCAGGTCTGGTCTTTCGCTGCACGCAGTTCGGCGACTTCTGCCCGAAGCTGCTGCATTTCCTGTTGCATCTGCTTGAATGCCGCATCATCCGCACTGGCCACGCCGGGCATGACCCACAACGCCGCGATGGCAATCCCTGCCACAAGGCCAATCCGTAAGTGTCCCAACATGTGCCGTCTCCTGTGTAGTAATGTAGGGAGCTTCTTCAAAAGCGTTCCACGCAACCCAACCAAACTGAGCGCAAAGCTAACGCAACACAAATCCTTGATTCACTGTTGCTTAACCATAAGCGAATAATATTAAGATTATGTGAATTTGATGGGTTATGGGACGGAATTGTTTAACAAAGTAAGGGACGGTTGCGGGCTTTGGAGGGCGTTTTGAGGAGGACTTTGCCGATTCATGCAGATTTGCAGCCAGCGGCGACATGGCCTACCGCTTCAGCACCACAGCATTGATCGTCGCGCCAACACGCGCTACACGTTCGATGCCAACTTCACCCCCGGGAGCATGATCACCTATACCGACCCCAGTGCATTACGTGAAGAGCATCGCCTTCGGCCCCATTCCAGAACCGACGTGCCGGAGGTTGGCGCGATGACGATCGTCCACCGTCGGGCGGGCTGAATCGGACGCATCATTCTTCACCCCCTTTCTCAGGCTTCGGGTGCAGGTTCGCGCGATTCGGGGGCGGCGGGGTCGATGTCGGGCTCGGCGTCGTCGGTTCGTGAGTCCTTATTCTTTTCCGCTTCGGCAGCCTGCATGGCGAGTAACTGTCGGTGGCCCACCTTGAAGGCGGTCACGGTGACGAACGCCACCACCACGATGAACAGCAACGCCACGTACCGCAGGCGGAAGAAGATCATCGCCACGCCAAGGCCTGCAAACCCGATCGCCATGATGTACAGCCAACCCACGGCCTGCTTCACGCTGAGTCCGGATCGGATGAGCTGGTGATGCAGGTGTTGGTTGTCGGCACTGAAGATGGGTTGGCCACGTGCTTTTCGGCGAACGATCGCCAGGGCCGTATCCACCATGGGAAGGCCGAATACCATCAGAGCCGCCATGGCGAGAATGGGATCACCCCTTTCGCCAAACAGCAGGACGGTGCTCATGCAGAGATAGCCGAGCAACATCGAGCCGGCGTCGCCCATGAAGATGGATGCCGGATTGAAGTTGTAGGGTAAAAACCCGAGCACCGCCCCGAGCAGGGCCAAACACATCACAATACGCACCGGGTCGTATTCCCAGGAGTAGATGCCGCCGGGCGGGTACAAGCCCATCGCCAGGCAAACCGCCATGGTGCCGAAGCCCAGGGCCACGATGCCGGTGACGCCACTGGCCAAACCGTCCAGCCCATCCATGAGGTTCGCGGCATTGCATCCACCCAGCACCAGTACGGCGACCATAATCGCTCCCAACCAGTAGGAGGGGTCTTGCCAGTAGATTTCCGAGCCGAACCCGGGAATGATCGTCGGTTCAAAATTCAGGGCGTGGGCCAGACTGGTGATGATGCCCGCCGCCAACTTCGTGCCGATGGTTTGCGAAGCTAACGCCGCCGCGGCCAACAACTGGCCACCGACTTTCACCCGGGGGCTGATGCCGTAGATATCATCAAACAACCCGACCAGGGTGATGAGCATCGCACCGAACAGAATACTGATGGGGAATTTAACGGATGGCAGGTAATCGCGCAGGTAAGCCGGCAGATCGCTCGAGCTGATGGTATCGAGCCGTTCGAGATAATGCGGGTCAATAAAAAAACAAGCCACCACGCCGGCCAGCCAACCCAGAAACACCGCCACGCCACCTAAGTAGGCCACCGGCTCCACGTGAGCCTTTCGCTTCAGGTCCGGCCAATCGACGATGCCGTTCTTCAACGCCAGGGCGCGCATGATCGGTGTGAACAACAGCGCAACCAAAAATGCCACGTACAACACCCAGATGTACGGGCTGATCACTTCGTCGACGGTGAAAGTCACCGGGGGTGGTGCCTGGTCGGCCAGGTTCAGGATCGGTTCCAGCGGTTTATCCATGCGAGGTCTCGTTACGCCCCGGGTGCTTTACTGACGCTTTAAGTCAATCAGTTCCGTGAGGATGGCCTGCAGATTACGCGTCGGTTGGAAATCAATCGCATCACGCACCCGTGATAAATCGGGCACGCGGCGCTGCAGGTCGTCAAAGCGTGTGTTATAGGCCTTGTCGTAGTTCACGTACACTTTCTCACTGTTGCTACCCGCCAACTTGATCACCAGATTCGCCAATCCCTCAATCGACACTTCTTCATCACTACCCAAGTTGAAAACGCCGCCCCAGCATGCACTTTCGCCCAATAACTTCGGCATCGCCGCCACCACATCGCCCACGTGGCAGAAACAGCGCGTCTGCTCGCCCGTGCCGTAGATCTGCAACGGTTCGTTCGCCACCGCTGCCTGGATAAAACGCGGCACCACCATGCCATATTGCCCCACCTGTCGCGGCCCCACCGTATTGAACAGTCGCACCACCGTAATCGGCGCGCCCGTCTGCTGATGATGCGCGAGCGCCAGGTATTCATCCAAAGCCTTGGTCATCGCGTAAGACCACCGGCTGAACGTGGTCGGTCCATACGTCACATCATCATGTTCACGAAACGGCACGCGGTCGGACTTGCCGTATACCTCGGATGAACTGGCGATCAACGTGGGAATGTTGAATGCCGCCGCCGCTTTCAACACGGTGGCCGTTTCCAGAATGTTGTCTTCGATGGTGTAGACCGGTCGATCGACGATCAATTGCACACCCACTGCCGCCGCCAGGTGATAGATCGCATCGAATTCCGCCAGCCAACCGAAATTGCTCAACGCTTCACTGACCCGCTGCACCTGCA
Organism: Phycisphaeraceae bacterium; assembly: GCA_028277685.1. Lineage (GTDB taxonomy): Bacteria > Planctomycetota > Phycisphaerae > Phycisphaerales > Zrk34 > JANQFT01. Next base: position 866 of record JANQFT010000524.1, on the reverse strand, counting down.
AGGTACAACCCGGGCCCAACAAAGACGCAATGTTCTCACGCCGGCCCGTCGACAGGTCATCCACAATGTGCACTGTGTGGCCGTCGCCAATCAGCCGCTCCGTCAGGTGCGACCCAATAAACCCGGCCCCACCAGTGATCAAAATCTTCATGCGAAATATTGTAACCGGTCGGACAGGATAACCACAGAAGCGCACTGTTTAACCGGTGTTGCAAGGCGCTTGATGACGCGCTTCCCTACGGGGCGCGGCTAAACAATTTTATGCCATCTTCTCATCCAGGAATTCGACCACCTTGTCCAGCGCGACGTGATCCTGGCTCAGGGTGTCACGATCGCGCACGGTGACGTTGCCCGTCTCCGGCGTATCACCATCAATGGTGAAACAGAACGGCGTGCCGGCTTCATCCATCCGCGCGTAACGCTTGCCGATGTTCTGCTTCACATCCATCTGGCACACGTGCTTGGCGCGAACTTCCTTGTACAACTTCTCTGCGATCTCCGGCATCCCGTCCTTGTTCACCAGCGGGAAGATACCCGCTTTGATCGGCGCCATGCGCGGGGTGAACGTCATGATCGCCTTCGCGCCCTTGCGATCCGGCGTCGGCGTATATGCCTCGCACAACAACGCCAACGTGCCACGATCCGCGCCCGCGCTGGGTTCGATCACGTGCGGGAAGTAGCGCTCGTTCTTTTCCTGATCGAAGTAGCGCATCGTTTCCGCTTTGTCGCCGCGCGTGTGCTTGGCGTGCTGCGAAAGGTCGTAATCCGCACGGTGGGCCACGCCTTCCAATTCGCCGAACCCCGGCGCGGTGAACGGGAAGCGGTATTCCACATCACAAACACCCGCGCCCTTCTTGGCGTAGTGC
>JANQFT010000465.1 GCA_028277685.1 Phycisphaeraceae bacterium | reverse complement strand
CGGGAACTCACCGCCCGGCCGGATTGGCGTCAACTGATCTGCCTGGTGGCGATGCAGTTGGACGACGGCACCATCCTGCGTTCGATTCGTCTGGCCGATCAACCGCGTGTGTCGCGCCGCAGAATTGTGCGACGTACCACAGCATCGATGGACGATGGCCTGCAACTACTTTTGCAGGGCGTTGCTGCCGACCAGGCGCGTGTGCCTAAGCTGGTGCTCGGTCTGGAAAACATTGGCGTGTTTGATCGGGTGGACATTATCGACACCCGCCCGGAATCGATTGCCGCGATTGAAGCGGTGGGCTTTCAGATTCGCTGTGTCTTCCAGCATGAAAAGGAGGGCACACCATGAAACGGTCACAGAATATGGGGTTGCATCTGATCGGGGTGCTCGGGTGCGCGACGTTGCTGGCAGCCGTGTGGTTGTTTGCGCTGATGCCGCTGACGGAGAATCGTCGTGAAGCAGAAGGATTACGCACACGATTGGCATCGCTGCAGTCAGAAATGGATCAGCAACGCGCCAGCCATAACCGGTTCGAGCGCCGACTTGCTGACATCGGCGAGGAATTGGATCGAATTCCGGTGCGCTTGCAGGCCATCGGCAGGATGAACGCCCGCATTGCGGTACTCACAGACATGGCAGACAAATCAGGCGTGCGCGTGCAATCGATTACACCTGGAGCGCCATTGAGTAGACCTCACTACCGGCTGGTGGATATTCGCCTGCAGGGTGAAGGCAGCTATCGTGCAGGTCTTCGGTTGTTGAATGATATTCATGAACAACTGGGTGATGTGCATGTGGTGGGTTTTGAACTGGTGGCCATCAATGTGGCTGCGAAGCCCGTGACGCGCATTGATTTGCAGTTGCGATGGTATGCGTTGCCTGCGTCTGACTTGGCATCGGTGGAGTGAAATATTCTCTGCGTGGTTGTGGACTGACGATCATGAATCTGACACGTAAGCAAAAGATCTACGCGGTTGCATTAACGCTGGCCATGGCGTTGCTGGTCGTCGATCGCACGACACAACAGGGCAGCATCAGCGGTCCGGCAACGTCGTCTGCGTCTTTGGTCAGTTCACCCACATCCGTGAAGCCGACGGAGACGGAGCAGGTGTCGCCGGCTGATGCGCACCGTCGCGCGCTGGCGCTGCGTCTGGATCGTTTGGCCCAGGGCGCAGAAATAGATGATGGGTTTCGTGATGCGTTTGCCGTACCGCAAGCCTGGCGTGCCCTGCGCGAAGCTGAGAAGACTCAACCCACCAAGCCATCCAGGCGGGGTGCTTTTAAAGACCGGCGCCAACTGACGGCGGTGATGATCGTCCAGGGTGGCGGTATCGCGATGATCGATGGCATGGCGATTCGGGTGGGTCAATCGATCGACGGGTATCGTTTGGTATCTGTGGGGCAACGCAGCGCGAAATTTACATCTGTCACCGGTACGGTGGAACTATTCTTACCGGACGTAGAGTGACTGTCAGTCATAGGTCTGCCTGCATCTCCCGCCTGGTCCTTCGATCATTTAAGCCGACCTGATTCCTGGTCGATGTAAACCCTAGTAATCGCTACATAACCTTGGGGGTCTACCCCCGCACACGGAGTTGTTACAGATGTTCATCCGCCGTAAGCAAGCCGGTTTCAGTTTGGTCGAACTGGTGATTGTTGTTGTAATTCTTGGCGTGATCGCCGCGGTCGCTATTCCGCGTCTCAGCCGTGGTGCGCGTACTGCCGGTCAGAACACGTTGAAGGCAAGCCTCGCTGAAATGCGCAGCGCCATCGAACTGTTTGCTGCCGAGCACGAAGGCAAATATCCCGATGCTGATATTGCCAATCAGCTCACCATGTTCACCGACATCGCCGGCGACAATCCATCTGCCACGGCAAGTGGTACGTCGATCTACGGGCCATACCTGAAAGAAATTCCGATCATACCCGTCGGCACGCGCAAGGGTAAAAACGGCATTTTCACCACGGATCAAACCACCATTCCCGGCGGACTTGCCACCGATGGTTGGTGGTACAACACCGATACGCATGAGATCAAGGCGAATCTGCCTGATGCCGATACCGACATCGATGGGGTGAAGTACAACACGTACTAAGTCAACCCATCAAGCAAGATCCTTGTGATCCGAGCTGAATATCAGTCGCTCGGCTCCACTCCGAGTGGCGCCGAGCGACTGTCTTTTTCACCTTCATGAAATATCACCACTCGCAACAACATGATCGCGTCAGCGCTGCTTTCAGTCTGGTTGAACTGGTGGCTGTGATTGTGATTATGGGATTGCTTGCCGCGGTTGCGGTACCGCGCTACGCTGCTGCTGCGAATCGTTACCACCTCAGTTTCGCCACGCAACGCATTGCTGCCGACCTGGAGCTGGCGCGTAGCCGCGCCATTCAGTCGAGTACCACCACGTCCATCAAGTTCGATCCGCTGACCCACACGTATACGCTTACAGGTTTCACTACGGTTGATCGCGCAGGGAACACCAGGGTGGTGAACATGGCAGATGATCCGTACGACGTGACGCTACACTCGGCCAACTTCGATGGGACGTTCGTGGCGGAATTTGATGGCTTCGGTAAGCCCACATCAGCCGGCTCGGTGGTGTTGGTGCGTGGTGGCCAGCGATATCAAGTGAGTCTTGCTGCCAACGGTCAGGTCACCGTGCCATGAAGCGATGTATCACACAATTCGTGGTGACGGGCCAGGTCCGAGCCTTTTCGCTGGTGGAGTTGGTCGTTTCGCTGAGCATTGCCGCGGTTCTGTTGGGCACGTTGGCATCAGCCACGTTCATGGCGGCGCGCATTCTGCCGGATGAGGATGACCCACTGACCAACACTGTACGCGCTGGTAATTGTCTCAGCCTGCTCACCGGTGAACTGGGAGTTGCCACGCAGATCACGGAATGGACAACCACCGCGGTGGCTTTCACTGTGGCTGACCGCGATAACGACGGCAACCCTGAGCGCATTCGTTACGCCTGGAGCGGCACCGCAGGCGATCCCGTCACCCGTCGATACAACAGTGATGTCCCATTACCCATCGTCGACAATGTGACGCGCTTCGCCATCACTTACGATGAGCAAACCATCACCGAGTACTGCGGTGGGGCGGGCGTGGAAGATCAAACAGATTCACTGTTGCTTGAGCAAGGTAGTGGCAGCAGCGGCCTGGGATTTCCTGTCAGCGGACTGGTCTGGATTGGAGGATATCTCAAACCGAACATTCCGGCCTCCGCCTTGGCATGGCGGCCGACACGCCTGCAGATTCGCGCCAAACAAGGCACGGGCAGTGGAACCACCCTGGTGCAACTGCGAACCGTCAACGAGTTCCTTAAACCCACCGCCATGGTGCTTGAGGAACATACGCTGTCGAACGCGGACCTGGATGTGAATTACACCTGGCAGGAATTCGCATTCACCACCATCGACCTTCAGCCGCGCGACGGCGCCTTGGCTGCGGTGGTGCAATACAGTTCCGGGTCGCAATCATCCACGGTGATGTACAGTAACGTTCCCTCAGGTTGTCTCTGGACGATCAGCGGTGGTGTGTTCGGTTGGTTTTATGAACCTGGTTTTGCGCTGCGCTGCCGGTTGTATGGCAAGCTAACACAACCCGTTGGTATGCAGTACTGGCACCATCGTTATCTGCGGGCAGTGCGAGTGGATATCGGCATTGGCGACGATGCCCAACGCCGTACCGTCACGCGCATCCGCACCATCCATGTGCCGCCTTTGCGCCGCGATTACTGGCAGCACGACTTCCATGTCGATCCCACCATCGTTGATGGTAACGGTGATGGTTTGAGCGATTGGGAAATGACCCTCGGCAACTTCGATCCTGCCGAATTATCGAACGGCGAATGGCAACCCGGCCTGACCCGCGTGCTGCGCAACACACCGGCGAGCATCATCAACACACCCACATGTGTTCGCGTTCGCATGAAAGACACGCTTGATAACGGTCCAGCCAATGCCGCGCACGTATCGATTGCCTGCGATCGTGGCGGCGGCACCATCGCCATCCTGCACGCGCGACTCACCACCGATGGTACCACGCAAACGCTGACCATCAACGAGCAGATCACGCCAGTTGCCGAGCAAACACTTTTCACCGCGACCGACCTGGGTACTGACTTTGTCGATGTACAACTCATCATCGATCCGACCAACGACGCCATCACCGTTTTCGCCAACAGCGTGCTGCAAGGCGCGGCAACGTATACCCCCATGTCCGACGTGGGCGTGCTGCGCAACGATGTACGCTTGTCCGGCCCGGGGGGCGATGCGGTGTTCGACCGCGTGGAAATCGAAGTGTCGGAGCCTCACCTGTGATCACACCGCAGTACATCACGGACAGGTCACGCGGCTTCACCTTGGTGGAAGTGGTGGTGGCATCTCTGCTGGTGGGCGGGGTGTTGGTGGCCACGTTGGCCCTGGTGGGTGATGTGCGCAGCGCCCAAACCAGCATGTCTTCCCAGGCTCAGGGGCAGTTCCTCGCGGAGGACTTGCTGGCGGAGATCATGATGTTCGGTTTTTCGGATCCTGATCAACTGGCAACGTTCGGTACGGAGGCGGGTGAGAACGGTATGAGCCGCGCGCGATTTGATGATGTGGATGATTACCACGGTTGGTCTGCTTCGCCGCCGGAACTGCAGGGCGGTACCCCGATGGCTGCGTTTACCGGTTGGACGCGCAGTGTGGAGGTGGTGCATGTGGCGGTGGGCGATCTCATCAACCCCGCACCGGTACCGACGGGTTTGAAACGGATCAAGGTGAAAGTTGAACGTGGCGGTAAGCAGGTGGCCACGTCGATGGCCCTGCGTAGTGCCGGTTGGGTCGATCCGGTGCCTCCGCCTGTAACCATTCAAGGTAACACTCCGCCCATTGCGGTGGCACGTACTTCGTCGGATCGTATTGGTGTTGGGCAATCGCTTCGCTTTTTCGCGTCGGCTTCGTCTGATCCGGATGATGATGCGCTCACGGTGACCTGGAACTTCGGCGATGGCAACACCGATACCGGTGTGACGACCAGTCACAGTTGGTCGTCGGCAGGGCTGTATGTTGTGCGGGTGGTGGTGGATGATGGCAGGGGCGGTATGGATACCACCTCATTTACGGTGGAGGTCACCCCATGATGGATGAACGGATCGACACGCATGGGCAACACCGTGGCAGTGTGTATGTGGCGGTGCTGGGTACGGTGACGTTGATTGTGATTGTGGTGTTGGCCGGCATGACGGTGGTGCGCATTCAGCGTCGTGCAGCGCATGGCAATAATGATTCCGCCGCCGCACGCAATCATGCACATGCCGCGGTCGACCTGGGGGCGCAACTCATTCGTCAGGATCCCTTCTGGCGCACCAACTACACCAATGGCGATTGGATTACCAACCAGGCTGTGGGACAGGGCAAGCTGTCGGTGAACGTGATCGACCCGGTGGATGGCGATCTGTCCAACTCGTATGACGACCCGGTGGTCATCACCGGCACCGGCGTGCAGGGCGAAGCGCGCGTGATTACCAGCATCCAAATGGAAGTCACCCGCGGCTTGCCATCGCTGGAAGTGGCCATGCTCAGCGGGCACAACCTCATGGTGGACAGCAGCACTATCAACGGTGACCAGCGCATCTGCGCTAATAATGATATCGACGCTAAAAACGGCGCGCACGTCTATGGCGATGCTGAAGCGGTCCACCATGTGAAGGGTGGTACATACCATGGCATTGCGCTGGCGAACCAGCCCGAACGCATGCTGCCCGATGTGGACACGGTTATGGACTATTATCTGGCCAACGGTACGAACATCTCCCACGCCAGTCTTTACTCGCCGTTTGATGGGCTATTGACCAACCCCGGGTTTGAGGTCGATACCGATCCCTGGTTTGCCACCAATGGTCCTGCCACACTCACGCGTGTCATCGATATGAAAAACAGCGGCGTTGCTTCGTTGCTGGTCAGCGATCGCGGCAGCAAACACGCCGGCCCTGCGTATGACATCACCAGCCTGATTGAAAACGGCAGCACTTACGACATCAGCTTCTACACCCGAGCACACGGCAATGACAACATCGACAGCGTCAAAGCCCAGGTAGAAATCACATACCTGCCCGAAGATTCCTCAGTGCCCGAGGTGATCTCCAAAGGAATGTCTCCTCAGCAGGCTGAACCAAATCAGTGGACAGAACTCACAGGCCAGGATACTTACGCGTGGACGGGTACCCTCCAATCCGCCGTGTTACGCATTTGCACCACGAGCGGGACCGGGGCATTTTATGTGGATGATGTTCGCTTCACTCCGGCCAGTGTATCTGCTGACGATGAGCGATACCTGAGGCAAACATTGCTCAGCCCGCAGCACAATCCCTTTGGCACTGGCGAAACCAACAACGAGGGCATCTACATCATCGACTGCGGGGGCAAGGACATCATCATCGAAGATTGCCGCATCGTGGGTACATTGGTGTTGATCAATCCTGGAGGCCAATCCGTCGTGCAGGGTTCCGTCTGCTGGGAGCCGGCCAGGAACAACTATCCCGCCTTGCTCACCAGTAAAGATCTCACCATTGCCACAAGTAGCGCCGGCTTGAGTGAGGCAGATATCAACGTGAACCTCAATCCTCCTGGTTCATCCGGCACGCCCTATCCCTATCCGCTTGGTACCGCCAATGGTGATATGCAGGATGCGTATCCTTCACGCATCCGTGGTTTGGTTTACAGCCGGGAGAAACTCAAGTTTGAGAATGCTCCCATCATCGCCGGTACGGTGTTGACCAATGGCGATATCGAATTGAGGGATGCGGTCCTCACTCTGAACTATAAGGTAGTGCATCTTCACGACCCGCCACCTGGATTTGAGCCGGAGGCTGAAGGGCGGTGAAGCGGTGGCCACCGGGGACTGGTTCAAGCAACCAGTATCATCCACGTGGGACAATCTGCTGAGCAACTGGGGGCAGACAAACAGTTCGGGTCGGAAGAAAACGAAATGATCTGGCGCGTGAGTTTTGACTGACGCATACTTGCTGAATGTCGGCTCGTGGAATTCAAACGGACCCACAACCGAATGTCGTCCTGCTCAACCGGCACTGGATGCCGCTGCGCCAGAAAGAAGCATAAGCATTTTTCTTTCAGTTGCTTATAAAATTTACCACCGATGTTCTCTTCAAACACCCAGGTAAATCCCTCCAAAACCCTTGACATTCCTGTGTCGGCGCGGCATGTTTAGGTGACAAGTGTTACCGGTAACGCATATGAATCACGCCGCCACCATCTCCGACATTGCCTCCGAACTGGGCATCAGCAAGATGACCGTCTCCCGCGCGCTGCGTAACACGGGGCGCGTGGCCGATCGGACGCGCGAGCGGGTGCTCAAGGCGGCCGAGGCACGCAAGTACATCCCGAATGCGGCGGCGATGGCCATGACCACTGGGCAGTTTCGCGCCGTCTCGCTGCTGTTGGGCACGCGGGTCAGCCGCAGTGAACTGCCGGCCGGGGTGCTCGACGGTATTCATGATGCGCTCGACGATCGCGGCATGTCGCTGAGCCTGGTCCGCATGCCCGATGAGGAACTCATCGATGAGGGCGTGTTACCGAATCTACTCAAGCAGCGACACAGTGATGGCCTGATCATCGATTACACCTACGGCTTCCCCCAACGCCTGCT
>JANQFT010000437.1 GCA_028277685.1 Phycisphaeraceae bacterium | reverse complement strand
GCAGGCCGCTCTCGGCCGCAACCAGAATGTAGCCCCGCTGACTTTTCGCCCCGATCACTTTGATCGGGTGAAGCATCTGCTTCACGTTCAATGGCCCGCGACCAAGTTCAAGTGTCAGCTTGATCACCGTGCGACCCAGCACCGGCTTCTTGAACTGCACCTCTATACGCTTATTGCCGTTGATGGATTGTGCAGAATTGATGCGGTAATCCGCCACCGCACTGCCGGTGATGTTTGCCACCACGAACTGCCCCGGCACCGAGATGGTCAACGTGCGGATGGGGGCATCGCGAATGTCGACATCGAGATCAGCATCCAGGGTGAGGTCATCTTCTTCCAGGTTGATCAGCAGGCGTTGGCTGGCATCGTAGCTGGGCACGATGTCGGCCAGTTTCAGACGCAGTTGGTACGGCGTGGCGGCGAAGGTATAGAAGAAACTTTTACCGCGCGGCAGGTGTCGCGGGTGCTTGCGGTCGAGCGACATGCGTGGGAACCCAACGGCGTCAATCTGTGCCAGGCCCGCGGCCTTTTCGATCAACAACTGAATTGCACTGTCGGTACCGATGGCTAAACTCCCCCCACTGCGCAGACCACCGGTCGGCTCGATCACCGGCACATCCACGGTGACGGGCAACGTGGGCAGCATCATTTCCGACATGACCTGCAGGGCATAACGTGAAGTCTGGGCGCGGTTAAGCGTCACGGTGAGAATGCGCCCATCCGCCTGGTCGGTGGTGGACCAATCACGGATGTGCTGGCCACGAATCTGCGTGATGCTGAGCGACTTGGGCACGCGGAAAGACAGGTCACGCAGTTTGCCCTGGGAGATATCGAACACGAACAGGGAATCGATGTTCATCGCCCCGGCACTGATGCGGGCCAGCGTGTTCGCTTCGCTGCTGACGACCAGCTTCGCATCCAGTTGCTGCACCTGCGGTTTCCAACGCACGGCAAACGGTTGATCCGGACCCAGGATGGCGGTGATCACAAGCCTGCCATCGCGTATCTCTCGTTCAAGGTTCATCGCACCCGGAAACTGCACTTCAAGATCGGATCGATCACAAACCACTTCCAGCTTGCGCACGCGCGAAGCGGGCAGGTCGAACCTGGCTTGCCGCCAATCCGTCTTCTTCAACACCGTCGGGCGTGCAGCAAACGTGACGGCCACGCTGTAAGTGCCTGCCTTAGGCCACGACATGTAATAGATTCGCTGCTTGGCATCGTAACGCAGGCGATAACCCGACACCGGTTGCATGACGCGTTCGAGCACCACATCGCCGTTGAACAGCGGCACTTCAACATCGCGTTGGGTTGTTTTGGCGGTGAAGTTCATGCTGAAAGTGATGTACTTACCTTCAATCTGGCCGCGCACCACCATGTCGGTTATCTTCGCCGCAGGTTCGTCGGCCATCGTCACAGCATTCAACAAACCAACCATCGCAACCGTACACACGACAATTATTCTGAGCATGATCGATTCCCAATACGGAAGTGATGTTTGGCCCACTCGACTTACGGCGCGGCAGGCAACTGCTGGGCGCGGCGCACCATCCAGAGAAGTTCCGCTGCCCGGTTATCCAACGGCAGCGTTTTGCTTACCCGCTCTAAGACGCGCTCCACCTGCTTGAAGTTCCCATCACTTGCATGTTCACTTTGACGGAACAGTTCCGCCACCTCTGCCGCGCATGCTGCAAGATAGAAACGTGGATGATCTTCAACCTGGCGCGGCTTCACGATCGCGCTTTCCAACCGGCGTGAAATCTCTTCCACCACATGCGTGTCGGTGTTGCGATAGCGCACATACACCGTGCCAAGGTCGGCAAAAATTCCCTCGTCCGCCTCTCCCTGCAGTTCCAGTTCGTACAGGGCCGTGGCCGACTGGCCCGAACCCACTTCACCGGCATCGACTGAATCATCACGGAACTGGTTGTCCGCAATCTTGCGGTTTTCGTAACCGATCAAACGATACCGACGCACACGCTTGGGATTGAAATCCACCTGGATCTTCGCGTCCTTCGCGATCGTCTGCAGCGTGGCGGACATGCGGTCGGCAAACTGTTCGCGGGCTTCGGTTTCTGAATCAATGAACACGTAATGCCCATCACCCCGGTTGGCCAGTTTTTCCAGCAATTCATCGTTGTAACTGCCGAACCCGAAACCCACCGCGGTGAACGTGATGCCCTGCTTGCGCTGGGTTTCCACCTGCTTGAGAATCGCCTCCGCATCGGTCGCGCCCACATTCGCCACACCATCGCTCATCAACATCACCCGACTGGTTTGACCGGCTGCGAATTCACGCTGGGCGATCTGGTAACCAAGCTTCACTCCCTCGATCATGTTGGTCGAACCGCCCGGTTGAATCGCGCGAAGGGTGTTGATCACCTGCTCGCGCTGCGCGATCGGTTGCGCTTCGATCGCCAAGTGCGATTGCGCGCCATACGTCACCAACGACACGCGGTCGGTCGGTTTCAGTTCATTCATCAGCAGTGTCAGCGCGTACTTCACCAGCGGCAACCGATCACCGCGGGCCATGGAACCTGACGCATCCACCACGAACACCAAGTGCACTGGTTTGCGGGCCTCGCGGCCGATCACCCTGCCCTTCACCCCCACCTTCAGCAACACCGTTTCACCGTCAGGTTGTTGAGCAATAAACGGCGATGGCGCTGCTTCGACGTGCACACCAAACACACCACGCTGCTTCTGCGGGTAGTGGTAATCAAAACTGTTGATAAATTCCTCCATTCGAATCGCGCCCGGCGGCGGACGGTAACCTGCCCGGATGTACCGACGGGCGAGTGTGTAACTGGCCGTATCCACATCGAGCGCGAAGGTGGAAAGATGATCCTGCTTCGTCAACACCCACGGGTTGACCGGGTAGTTGGGAAACGTGGCCGCGGGAGACAGTTCAGCATTTTCGCGCTCAACATAACCTCGCCGCTTCGCAGCCAATTGGGGCCAGGCGGCCGGATGCTGCAACGGCGAAAGATTCATCTTGGCATCTACGATTTGATCCTGCCCTTGGCGCGAATGCTGACGACGCCTCTGCAGGACCAACTGGTCCGTGAACAATTCTTTCATAAATTGAGCGGTGGCATTCTCCGGATCCTTCACCAACGTCTGCTCTGCCACTTTCAACGCCTGTCCATATTTCTCCTCCCGCCACAAGTCGCGCGCCCTCTTATTCAGCCGGCCAACCATTCGATCATGGTCAGTGTCAGACACCCGCTGAGGCGCATCGGTCAGCTGCAACTGACTCAAAAGCTGCTGTTCCGCTGCAGTCTCCTCCTGCAATTGCTTACGTTTCGCGCTCGCCAGCGCTTGCCCTGCAACCTGGCGCGCTCGATGATCCATCTGCTCCAGTTTCTCTTGCATCTGCTGCGTGCGGGACGATGCTGCGTTCACCCGCGCTTCAGAACCTAACAGCTTGTCATCCACCAACACTTCGTGTTCAAGGTCGCCCAGCGCAGGTGCACGATTGCGTCGACTTTCACTGCGAACGATTGCATCGCCCACGTAATGCATGGCACGGGATGGCTCTGATTTATCTCTCGTGCTGACTGGTTTTGATGCCATGGCGGGGGCAGAATCTTCTACGCCTGCGCGGACCATGCCCCCCGCGTTGATGCCGCCCATCAACACCGACCGCCCCATATGGAGTTCCAGCTTGCCGCCTTTCGCGATTACATCACGTTTACGATTTTCGGCGAAAGGTTCCTGAACCTGGCCAGAAGCATCCGCCATTTCAGCCCCCTCCTTCGCACCAAAGCGGTAGAGCGTTCCAGTGGAAGGTGAACGAAGGATGGCACCATTTGTGTCTTTCTGGGTATGTCCTGAAAAGCTTTCCAGTTGCGTCTGCTCAAGTGGTTTGGCCACACCAAGGTCGGCCGAGCCATCGCCTCGCTCATCCACGACGAAAGGTGAACTGATGACGTAAGTGCCCATCGGTTTATCTGAAGCTGGTGCCTCCCCCGCCTTGCCCGAAACGCTGAACTGTTCCACCGCGCCACTGCCGGACTTTCTGTCCGTCGCCGCCGCATCTTTGCGGCGGAAGGTAGGGGTGTTCTCCGCTTGCTGCTTCTTCAGATGAAGCGAATCGAAACGGGTATCCACATCATCACCCGGCCGAGCATATTGCTCACTGCCGCGTGCGACGGGCGCATTCGTCGGCATCGGCCCGGCCATGCGCGTATTGTCTTCCTGAAACGGAAAGTCGAACGCCATCTGGCCAGGCTCGGATTCAGGTTGCACCGCCTTGGCCTCGTAACCCCGCGAATGCTGCGGCTGCGTTTCCACCAATGACCTCGCACCTACCCTCTCTTCATCTGAGCAGTAGGTCCAATCCATCGCCACTTCAGTATGGTGGCGGGCAACACTGAACGCGGGCAGCGTGATGGCGATCAATCCTGTCATGATCAACAGAACAGCCGCTGCGGCACACACACGTCGAATCGTGAACAGCACCGGGCGGGAGCGGCGTTGCTTCACGA
>JANQFT010000433.1 GCA_028277685.1 Phycisphaeraceae bacterium | reverse complement strand
GCATGACGGCGCCAGCCACGCCGAGTCCGGCTCCGGCCAGGAGCGCGATCAGGGCTCTTGGCAGGCGGATGTCCCACAACAATGAGGATGATCGTACTTCGCCCTGAAACAATCCCGCCACATCCAGCACGGCTGCGCCGCCAATCATCACTGCGGCAACCGTGGTGATCAGGATGATGGCAGCCAAGGCCAGGAACATTGTCGAGATGGAGCGTCGGTTGGCACTCACAGCATGCCCTTCCGCCGGATACTCGTACGAGCAAGCACCAGAAAGACCGGTAGACCCACAAAAGTGGTTACCAGCCCAACCGGAATCTCAAAAAACCCCTGCATCAAGCTGCGACACGTGGTGTCAGCCAGCAGGACGAACAGTGCACCCACCGCTGCGGAAAGGGGAATAACCGCGCGGTAGTCGTAACCAACCATCAGGCGAACGATGTGAGGCACGAACAGTCCGACGAAGGCAACCGGGCCCGCGACCGAGGTGGCACCGCCAGCCAGCAGCAGCACGCACACCATTGCCGCGATGACCACACGGCTGGTTCGCTGGCCCAGCCCGTGAGCCATCTCGCGACCAAGGTTCAACACCGTGATCTGCGGTGCCAGTGCCAAGGCTAACACCATACCCAATGCGTACACCGGCAGGACTGTCAGGAACTCCGACCAGGCAAGATTGCTCAGTCCTCCCAACGTCCAGGACAACATGACCGTGTGCATGTTGTGTTTCAGAACCAGAAGAGACGTGATCGAACCAAGCAGCGCCGCGACCATGATCCCCGCCAATGCCAAACGCTCTCCGCTGAAGCCGGACTTCGATCCTGTGGCGATGGAAAACACCGCCATCACCGCCAGCAAACTGCCGACAAAACCAGCGACAATCAACGCCAACTGGCCACCCGAGGGGAACCACAGCATGGTGAGGAACACTGCCAGCGTTCCACCGGCGCTCAGCCCCGCCACAGACGGACTGGCCAATGGATTGCGTGTGATCCCCTGCATCACAGCCCCAGCCACCGCCAAACTACTGCCAACCAATAAAGCCAACAGCACGCGCGGCAGGCGAAGATCACGCACGACCAGTACACCGTCAGGCATGGCATCAGTGCCGGCCAAAACGCTAAGCACTTGGCTGAGTGTGACCGGCGTTGGGCCAACAGTCAGACATGCAACAGAGCAGACAGCGACAAGCGCAACAACCGTGAGCAAGAGAACCATCCCAGGGATGGGGCGGTTTCGACGGGTGGGATGGCGAACAGACTGAGTCATCGGGTACGATCGACCTCCATGAGCTTGGGCAGGGTCTGGCCGGTCATGTGCATCACGATGTCATCGATCACCTGTTCCTGTCCCAGTAGGCCTCCACCTTGCCACGACCCAGTAGAAACGTGATAGACGTGGTTGTTGCGCACGGCGGGCAGTCGCCGCCAAGCTTCGCGTTTGGCCAATTGATTCATGACGGCGTGACTACCCGGTGTCGGATCGACGATGACGAACAGATGACCCACATCCAGGTGCAACAGCTTCTCTTCGGTGAGGAAGAGGATCGGCGCACGTTTGGCCCAATGGTTTTCGCGAATCACTTCGGGCGGTTGGAGGCCGAGAAGGTTGTACAGGATGGGCCCACCGCCTTGGGAGCGGCCGTTCACCCGGTAACGCCGAACGTGAATGCGGAAGGTGGCGATCGTCTGTTGCGATGATGGGTGATCGTGAAGGATCTGCCTTGCGCGTTCAGCTTTGGCGCGGAATGCCGATTCGATCTGCTTCGCTTGCTGTTCCTTGCCCAGTACGACTGCCACCTGGTGCAGCCAATCCAGCGTGTACTGCCAGTCAGATGGGTGGCGTTGGTAGGTGATGATCACCGTGGGCGCGATGCGGCTGAGTTGGTCATAGCTCAGGCCTGAGTACGGAGTGGCGAGTATAAGATCCGGCTTGGCCGCGTAGACAGATTCAATGTTGGGCTGGAAGCTGCCGTAGACCGTGCCGATCGGTTGCACGCCCTGCAGGTGCGGCCGCAGGTAATCGCGAAACGCGCCGAAGAACAGGCTTTGCGCGATGGGTTTTTCGCCCAGCAAAGTGAGTGGGTCAGCCATGCCCAGTGAGACGATGCGTTTCGGCTGGATCGGCACGTGCGCTACGCCGAATGGATGAGCGATAATGCGGCGACCGTCTTCGACACCGACAAGCACAACACCGGCCTTAGGCAACGTGATATCCGCGCGGGGTTGGCCCTCATCGTTCCGACGGCCACACCCTGCAGTCAACCCCATCGCCAGCAGTAACACCAGTAGTATGCACGCCCCGCTGTCGATGCGACATGACACAGCATCAGCATACACACGCATGAAACTAATCTGCACCTTTGGTTCCTGCCAAGATGTAGCGGAGGTATCCTCCCCTGCGAAACTCGGGCACTTCGTGGGACCGGCGTGCGGCCTGCACCAGCTCATCCGAAACGTACCGCACATCCTCGAAGCCGGCGGCGGTGTAAAGTTCGAAAACCTGCTTGGGTACCGTGGTCCCAAACGGGAGCGACTCTCGATACGCCGTTATGGTCTGCCACTCCTCGCGAGAGTATTTGACGCCGAACTTCTTGCTGCCACGATTCAGGCGGTAACGGATGGCCTTCAGAACGTGCTTGAGTTTACGGCGGTCCGGTCGGAAATTAACCGTCACCAGCTTTCCTCCCGGCTTGAGCAAACGATGCCATCGATGGACGGCCAGACCGGGACGCAGCAGCATGTGAATCACAGCGCGGTTGGTCACCACGTCGAAAGTACTACTCTCCAGCGGTGGTGTCTCAGCGTCGCCCTCGACGAACGTGCTGTTCAACCCTGCCTGCTGGTGACGCGCGCGGGCTCGTTCGAGCATCGGCGGCGCGCAATCCAGCCCGGTGACTTCGTGTCCCATCTCTGCCCAGATCTGCGCGAACAAGCCAGGGCCGCATCCCACATCCAACACGCGAAGCGGCGCCGGCCCGACGATCTGCTCAAACGTCTGGGCGAATGCCTGGCGTTGGGGGAGTGTGTA
Source organism: Phycisphaeraceae bacterium (assembly GCA_028277685.1). GTDB lineage: Bacteria > Planctomycetota > Phycisphaerae > Phycisphaerales > Zrk34 > JANQFT01. The sequence goes on along the minus strand of JANQFT010000433.1, from coordinate 318 downwards.
GTGCTTGGCCTCGGCCATCTTCTCCCACTTGTCGGAGATCGTTCCCATCGTCTGGGCCATCACGCGTTTCATTTCGCTGATGTTAATTGGCGCGGTCGTCGGAATACGGTCGGTTGGTGCGATCGTCATTCGGGTGTGATCCATAGGTGATTTGTATTGATCAATCAGGTCAAAAGCCAAAGGCTGTCAACGCGCGCTGCCGCGCAAGTTTACCTTTGACGCCTGCGAAGCAGCATCCCGCCGGTCAGCGCCAGCAGTGCCAGTGAGGTCGGTTCGGGAATGACGGTGCCGGTGAGAACCAGCTGCGCCGGGGCATCA
>JANQFT010000369.1 GCA_028277685.1 Phycisphaeraceae bacterium | reverse complement strand
CGACCAGTTCCGGTCGCTGGGCGAACAACTCTATGAACCGGTCAGGAATCGCGCCCTTAGTGACGAACTGAATACCGACGCCACGGTCAAGCAGGCAACGCATGGTTCGGTAAGACTGGTCGAGCACTTGCTCAATAGGCATAAACGCATCTGAGGACGGACAAAAATACACCGCCACCGGTCGCTTGCGCTTTCGGCCCAGCTCCTGTTCGACCTGCTCTGCCGTGTTGCGATAGACCGCGACCGCATCGTTTCCGGGGTATTGCGAATAGCCCCGGATATAGCAATAAGCACAGCCATGCACGCATCCGGCGGTCATGTTCACGGTGGGCAGGTGCGACAGGCACCGCAGACTCGAAGGGGTGAGTGCGTGACTCTTGCGATCAATGAGCGTGACCTTCACCAGATTCTTCTCCCCGGCAGGTGTGCAGCCAGTTGCTTGCTGGTCACGCACGTTAATCGCGCTGACTGCATTCGCACGCGGTCCGTTGCATCGCTGGCTGCCAGATCAAAGCAAGCGGTCTGTTTCAAATGGGTTTTCAGTAACGCCGGCGTGAGATCAACATCTTCAATGACCACCAGGTTCGCCACCTTGCACATGCGATTGAAGATGCTGCGGCCGTCCTCCATCAGCAGCGAATCTTGCTCCAGCACTCGATAGGGATACCACAGTTCATGTGAACTCATCGAGTCATGCGCCACCACACCGGCTGCCACGGCGAGGCCTTGATAGTAGTCGCTCAGTGAAGCTTGACGAAATGTGCTCCCAGCACCCATTCGAACGCGCGAGTTCGATGCGACGAGTAGGCGATCGCCGTCGGGTTCGATCAGACAGTCGGCAGGGTGACATCCTTCTGAGTTTCGCCTGCCGCGCACCGTGGTCAGTTGTGCGGATAGGTCTGTATCCGAAGATCGCTCAATGCTGAATCGACTCATGTTGTTGAACAGTCGGCAAGCCAGCAGGACATGGGCGCGACGATCGGGGCTGAAGGTGTCCGCTTCTTCAAGCCAACTCATGTAATCGCTTGGTATGTATTCAAGGTACGACATGTGCCGACGTAAGGCGGCATTATTCACCCGGCGGCTCGCATCTTGCAGGCCAAGGTCAACAATCGACCAGACAAAACGTCGATTGGTGACCAACGCTTCATGTTCTGCGACCAGTCGACTGCAGATCGCGCTCAGTAGAGCGCCGGTGCCGCCGCCGATGTCGATCAAACGAATCTCGCGGTCATTCGTTCCCTGTGACAAGCTGCCTTTCAGGAATGGTGCAACCGCCCAATCGGTGATTGATGCGCCCCGTTGCTTTGACCGTGGGTCTGGCCGATGGCTCAGCGCCGTCGTAACTGTCTCGATGCGTGCGAAGGAGCCTGCACGATCATTCTGGTTGACCGCGGGATAGACCAACATCGAAGCCGATGGCGTGTTTCCGATTTTCACTTGCCGGTAATGGAAGAACAGTTGCGATGGCTCGTCAAGGCGATGGCAAGGCGCGATCATGGCAAGAAACTTGGGATCGTCGTACGCCTTAGGCTCGCGCAGCTTCGCAATCAGATAGACCGGATGCCGAATGCTGATGGTGCCACCCGCGGCAGCATCATCTTCGCCATCAAAACAGATGACAAAGCTCTCCAAACCGACCAGCTTTCGTACCGCATGTTCATTCGATGCGCTTTGAAGCAGGTGGCGAAGGAACTTGAAATAGGTCTGGCAGTAGGGCTTTGCCTCTTCGAGTTGATGGCCGGATGCAATGTAAGCTCGTCGGTGTTGCTCCAAATCCAGGAGCAGCTTGGCGCACCGCTCATCGAACGCTGGTGCAACCGGCGACCAGTATTCCGCCCATGTTGTGTCAATCAACTCAACGCGGCCATCGACATGCGGTCGGATGCATTCGATGATTCGCTCCGTACGAAGCAGTTGCTGAATCCAGGAGCAGTTGGCCGACTTGAGCCAACCCGATGGCCCACGGAGTTGCTGGATGGTGGTCATGACGTCCCCCTTTGTGAATACCGTACAAAACTATAACACAATGACGGCCTAACGCAACCAGAATGCGGGCGCCTTGGGCATGGTGGTGTCACTTGATCAGCCGAATGGGCGGGAACGATTGGCGGCGCCAAAACCTCCGGTGAAATGCGCCTGTCGGCGTAGTTCGGTGTGATCACACGCCTAACTCACGAAAGGACGGGCACATGGATACGTTTCTCCTCTGCAGGGAGGTCGACCAGCACACCTGCGCGGTCTGCCGCAGGGCGCTTAATCTGTCGGGGGTGGTGGACATCGCGCCGCACGGGCTAGATGGGGCGCATGGCCCCCCCGGTGGCCGGCGGCGTTTGAGGTCCGGGTCCGATGCGCGGGCTGCGGCTATGTCTGCCGGCTGGTGTTCCCGGCGCGGCATGAGCAACCTTCGGAAGTCCCCGACGACCTGATTCGCTGGCTGAGCAAGTGCGCTTGCCTAGGGCAAGACAGTGAGGCGGACAACAGCCACCTGGAATCGTTCAGGACGATCGCCTTGTTCTGGCAGAGGGTCTGCCAAATCGTCGAACGGCAAGAACAGAAACCGCAGAGCAAGCAGTTGACGAGCAAGGGGGTGAAGCATGTCCAGTCCTGACATCATCCCTTTCGACATGTTCCCGGCGGACCTCGAAGCGCAAGTGCCCGAAAAGTTCCGCGTGACCGACGAGTCGTCGGCCAACTGGGTCGTGCGGCGGATCGCCGAAGCGAAGGCCTACGCCGAGAAGGTTAGCGCCTGGGCGGAAGCGGAAACCCGGCGCGCCCAGCGCGAGCAGGCGTTCTTCCTCGGGCGCTTCGGCCCTGAACTTGAAGCGTGGGCGCATAAGAAAATCAAAGCCCGGGGCGGCAGGCAGAAATCGAACCACCTTCCCGCCGGTCGCGTCGGCTATCGCACCAAGCCGGCGAAACTCGTCATCAACAACGAGCCGACGGTGATCACCTGGGCCAAGGCCAACTGCCCCGAAGCGATCAACGTCACCGAACGCTGCTCCAAATCCAAACTCAACAAACACTTCGAAGCCACGGGCGAACTGCCTGATGGCGCATCCCTCGAACCCCAACGCGACGACTTCTACGTCCGCTGAAAAGGACCCCCGACCATGACCGACAACATTCCTCAAACTCCGCAATATCCCAAATGGGTTCGCGACATCATCGACGCCAAGGTGTGCTGCCCGCAGTGCAGCCACATCGTGCAAATCACCGACATCCACAGCATCGGGACCATGTTTCCCGACGACAAGCAGGTCGTCGACCGCAGTCCTCTGGCACAGGTCGTAACGCATTGCCCGCAATGCGGCCAGCGGACCGGTTTCGAGATGCACGTTGATAAGCTTCCGCTGCTCTCAGCTGCGGAAACGCTTTATGACCGCATCGAAGTCGACCGCGAGTTCACCGAATCGACCGGTCCGATCGATCTGCCGAGCCCTAACATCAAGCCACCACGGAAACCGACCGACTCGCCGTTTGATATCTCGTCCACCCAAGAAGGCGGGACATCGCCAAATCTCCTCGCGCGCCGGCACAGTCTCCATACGGGCCCGGCTAGCCCGACGCCCAAGTATCCCCGATGGGTGCATGACGCGGCGGACGGGCAGGTCATCTGTCCCGAGTGCGACCGCATGATTCAACTGGACGGCATCCGCGCCATCGGCGTGCAGTACCCCGAGACTAAACAGGTCCACGACCGCCGACCGGTGGCGTTCGTCATGACCTACTGCGAGGACTGTGATGGCAGGATCAGCCTGGTAGCTCAGGTGGATAAAAGCCAGATGCTGTCGGCCGTTGAAACGCTTTACGACTACATCGAAGCCCAGCGCCCGTACACCGAAGTCGCGTCGCCGTTCGCAGCCAAGCCCCACAACGCAATCCCCAAGAGCGGCGAGCGATGGCCGGCAGCGGTGGCATGGGCGAAACGGCGACGGCGTCAACTGGCGCAACTCGCACAACCGCCGACCGACAAGGAAACGCAGGTCTTCCTGAACCGTCTCAAGCGAACCAGCTTCAAGCGGAGCAGCAAATCGTTTGAGGAGTTCATGTGGTTGATGGGGATCGACATCAGAACGCCAAACACCGAGCAAGGGGAATCATCATGAGCGATGCACCTACATACGAAACCGACCCTCGCTTCCCGAGCGGCATATGGCGCGGTCGTTGGAGCGCAACACGCGGCCAAGTGCGGGCAAAACGCCTTACGGTCTGGACCGGTTGTATCGGGGGTCGGATGGCAAGCCGCGCATCCTGACTCGCTGGGAGGGCAGGACCCAAATCTGGTACCGCACCGATGCCGGTGGAAACCCCACCGAGGAAATCGGTCGACGCGTCAAACCGCCGCGCCGTAAGACGAATGAACCTTTCGATGGTCGGCGTCGCCGGCAACGGTTCAAGGGTTATGTCAAACAGGACGATGAGGAAAGCGAACTGGTGGCCGGCAGCCTCGAGCGCCGCGCTGTACTGGTCTTTATCTTCACCGCTTATGACCTTTGGGGATGGGGATACCATCGCATCGTCAACCGACTCAACAGCCGCGGCAGTGGTGCGCCGGAGGGCGACCGATGGACGTTGAAGACGCTGCGCAGCATATTGTACAACCCCATCTATCTCGGCATTGAGGTCAGCCATCGCTACAGTGCCGCGCTTTACTACAAGTTGTCTCCGAATGGGCCTGTACCCGTTCATGTGGACCAGGATGCCCTGGAGCGAGAAGGACGGTTGCAGATTCCACGTGTCGAACGGCCGCGCGACGAATGGCAAATAGCAGATAAACCCGAGCTCAAAGACCTGCTCCCAGAAGATGTGCGCGAGGTCTCCCTACAACGCATTCTTCGTGAACTCGACCCCGACACGCCTGACCATCCGAAGAAGGGCGTTCCCATTCATCGAGGCGAAGCGGCGCGACATCGTCATCTGAATTCGCCGTCGGTGGCGATGGAGCATTACCTGCAGGTCACCGAGGACCACTTCCGCCGGGCAACGGAGACGGACGATGAGTGTCGCGCGATGAACCTGGATATTGACCGCTTGTTCGTCGAAGCCGTGGCGCAGAATGCGGCGCAGTCAGCGCAGGACGGGGAGGAACTGGCGCTGACCGACGATGACAACGAAAAACCGCAAGCGCCTGACGGGTCAGGCACTTGCGGTTCAAGTCGTTATAAGTCATTTTACGACAATGACCTGTTGATACCCCCTAGGGGACTCGAACCCCTGTTGCCGGCATGAGAAGCCGGAGTCCTGGGCCACTAGACGAAGGGGGCGGGTGACGTATTTGATTTCAGTGAGCGAAGTCATTCTACGTGAGGCGAGGTGGTGGTCAAGGGATGGAGGGATAGATGCGGAAGGGGCGAATATACGTTTTGGGTAAGTTGGGAAATTTAGCGTTGCAGAGTTTTTGTCTGGCGTACATAATTGAATTTGTCTGGGAGGATAAGCAGTTCATGGGGATATCCGAAAGATGATGGGTTCGTTTCCCGCCTGGGGTTGGTCTGCGGTGCAGACAACTGCTTCCGGATTTAGTATATGCGGTTGGGGTGGCCTCGTTGGGCCGGTGGTAGCCGGTGGTTGTTCAGCGTTGGTCATGTGCACTCTAGTACAGGTAGAAAGAGATGCGAAGTACTCTGCGTTGTGCGGCGTGTGTGGTGGTGTTATTTGTATTGACGTGCGGCGGTGAGAAGGCATGGGGAGCGATGGGGGCGGATGAAGTTCTGGTGGTATACAACTCACAGGATGCGGACAGCCTGGCGGTGTGGAATCACTACAAGGCGGCGCGGCCGGGCGTGTTAGGCTTCGATTTGAATGATCCGACGCTCAACAGTGGCACCATCAGTTATGCTGATTACCAGGCGAAGATTCAGAATCCGTTACAGCAGCATCTCAGCGCGAACGGTTTGGCGGAGCAGGTTTCCGTGCTCACGCTGACCAAGGGTTTACCTCATCGCATTCAGGATATTAACGCGGGGAACGTGGGTGATTCGCCAGGGTCGGTGGGCATGTGGTTTGTCACGGGTAATGCGACGTATGCATCGGTGGACTCAGAACTCACCATGCTGTGGCAGAATCTGGGTGATGGTGAAGCAGGCGGCACGATGGATTCCCGTGCGGATAACTTCATTGTGAATCCGTACCATCGTCAGTCGACATCATTCAACAGCTACAACCGTAGCGACATCACGCAGGCCAACACGTTCACCCCCCACGGTGGTGGCAGCACGATGTGGACCATGCAGCGCGATGGTGAAGATGCTGATGCAGGCGTTATGTACTTGACTTCCCGGCTGGATGGCCACACGGTGGAAGATGTGAAGGCGATGATCGACCGGTCGGCGAACGTGGTGATTGATCCCTATCAACACCGGATTGTCGTGGATGAAGATGCGGGCGGGTCACTCGACGATGTGGGCGCGTATACGTTCAAGTCATTGGATCCTGGTTATGCGGGCGATGATTACGATGAAGCGGTGGCGGCACTGTCTGGGCAATGGGTTGACTTGGTGTTTGATGAGGGCACAGCGTTTCTGGTTGGCGAGTCCGGCACGGTGCCTGATAGCAACGCGACGGTAACCAGCGGTACGCTGGCGGCGTTGGCCAGTTATGGCGGCAATCACGGCAGTGCATCGCAAGCGGGGTATTTGGCCACATGGGAAGGGCAACTGGCTGAGGGCGCGGTGATGAACACCATGGAAAGCTACAACGCCAAGCAATTCGGGGGGACGAGCGGCTTCAGCGATCAGGGCCAGCTGGCTGATTGGATTGCCCATGGCGGCACGTTCGGCGTGGGCAATGTGTGGGAGCCATTCGCCTTCAGTGTGGCTGATAACGAATACCTGCTGACGCATTTCTTCCTGCATGGCATGACGTGGGCGGAAGCTGCGTGGAGCAGCGTGCCGTATCTCTCCTGGCAACAGTTGGTGTTGGGTGATCCGCTGGCCACCGTGCAACTGCTCAGCGGTGACGCGGATGGCGATCATGATGTCGATGGTGCAGACTTCCTGTTGTGGCAGCAGAACTACGGCACGCAAATGAATGCCACGCTTGAAGAGGGCGACTTCGATGGTGATGGTGATGTGGATGGTGCGGACTTTCTTGTCTGGCAGCGCTTCTTCGGTACGAATTTCTCCGATGTGCCCGACGGCGGCGAAGCTGGTGCCAGCGGCACGTGGGTTGACCTGCCGGGCATTCCCGAACCGGCGAGCGCGGTGCTGATGGTGATGGGCGTGATGGGGTTGCGGAGACGCAGGCTTCAATCAAGCACGATCTGAGTTTTGTGGGATGTCGCGTGGAGTAAATCTTCCACGGTCACCATCGCATGGATGAACGCGATGGATGGGATGGGCATGTCGCTGATCGGGCAGGTGAGTGTGTAGTGGGTGCCGGTCAGCCCGCTGCGGTAGGCGGCGTCGAGACTGGTTTCATCGATGGATGCGGTGCCCAGCGTGATTCCATCTTCCCCTGAAACGGTGGCGATGATGGTGACCTTTGCCCGGCCGACGATCTGCGTAAAACGACCCTTGGTATCGAGCGTGCGCAGGTAAAGCCGGGCGATGTTGGTGTCCTCGACCCGGACGAGAGATGAATGTTTACCCAACTCGATGCGTGCCACGACCGGAATGCGTGCCCCGGCCGGCAGGTTGGCATGGTGCTTGCGTTGTTCTGCTTCAAGCGCCTTGTCGAGTGCTGCCACTTCGGTCTGCAGGGCATCGCGCTGCTCGGTCAGCGTCATCACTTCAGCGCGCAGGCGGTCGTTGTCGTTCAGGTAATTCCGTGGGCCTGCACATGCGGTCAGTATGAACAGCGTGCAGAAACAAAACAGCGCCCCAGTGTGAACGGGGCGCTGCGATTGGTGTTTATTCGCTGGCATAGCCGGCTCGCTTACTCGTCCGATTCGTGACGTGGAGCGAAGTCCTCGGGCAGTTGTTCCATCACGGCATCGATCACGCCGTATTCTTTCGCTTCTTCAGCGTCGAGCCACTTGTCGCGGTCGCAGTCCTTTTCGATCTGCTCGGGCGATTGACCGGTGTGCTTGCGCATGATTTCGTACATGCGCTTGCGGGTCTTAAGCATCTCCTCAGCCTGGATGCCAAGGTCCGTGGCCGTGCCTTCCATCACACCGCCCAGCAGCGGTTGGTGCAGCAACACGCGACTGTTTGGCAGGCAGTATCGCTTGCCTTCAGCGCCTGCTGCCAGCAACCACGCGCCCATCGATGCCGCCACGCCCACGCAGTACGTCGCCACCTGTGGACGGATGAACTGCATGGTGTCGTACACCGCCAGGCCCGCGCTGATCGAGCCACCCGGTGAGTTGATGTAAAAGTGGATGTCGGATTTCTGATCCTCGTTCGAAAGGAACAGTAACTGCGCAATCAGCAGGTTGGCAGAATCATCCGTGACCGGTCCGCCGAGAAAGATCACCCGGTCCTTCAGCAGACGCGAGTAAATGTCGTAGGCCCGTTCGCCGCGGCCGCTCTTCTCGATCACCATCGGAATCAGGTTGGACATGATGGTATCCGTTAATTCGTTGATTCGTTAACTTGTTCACTCGTAGTAGCGCCGCTGAGACTGTTAACCAGTTAACGAGTTAACCAGTTAACGAGTCAACGAACGTTACTTCTTCTCGTCTTCAGCTTCTTCCAGCACCTCATCCACCAGGCCGTAGTCCTTGGCCTGATCGGCGGTGAAGTACTTGTCGCGTTCGGAATCCTCGCTGACCTGCTCAATCGATTGGCCGGTGAGTTTGGCGAGGATGCGGTTGAGTTCGGTTTTGGTGCGGAGGATTTCTTCCGCCTGGATCTGCACGTCCGCGGTCTGGCCATACACTCCGCCGGAGGGCTGGTGGATCATGACCTTTGCGTGGGGCAGGATGTGCCGCTTACCTTTGGTGCCGGCTGCCAGGATCAGGGCCGCACCACTCATCGCGCGACCGATGCACACCGTACCCACCGGGCACGACAGGTAATTCATCGTGTCGTAAATCGCCAGCGTGTCATCGACACTGCCACCAGGCGAGTTCACATACAGGCTGATCGGGTCGTCCTTCTTCTGGTTCGCCAGATACAGAAGGCGCATGATCACGTTCGTGGCACTGGAGAAGTTGATCTCGCCGATGAGAAAGATGACCCGGTTCTCCAGGAGCATTTCATCGACGGTCATCTCACGGTACCGCTGATACCCACCAGGAGGCCCCGGCGGCATACTGCGAATCTCACGAGGATCGGAAAGGTTCATCTGCGTCGGCCAAAGCGAATCGTTCATGTGATGCACCTGCGGTGTGCTAGTGTCTACTCAATGATCAGATTGCATGATAAGCCGGTTATCGACCAAATCCAAACGCAGCATAAATCACACAATCGTCATACCTTGTTGCCTCCGGAAGTTTGCTCTCCCTTGTTAATGACTGCCTGCCCAAACAACGCCAACTGATTATCCACCACCGGCCGGCGGAATGCGGTGTTGCTCAAGGCGTGGGTGCAGTTGTCACTTTTGCAGATGGCCAAACCGAATCGTCGGGCGAAGGCGTGGAAGGTGTGGCCGATCTGCTCGGCATATGTGCCCGTGCCATGCAGGCGGTGGTGGAAGCGGGCATCGTAGAGTTTACCATCGCTGCAATTGCGGATGCGGTTGAGTACCTTCTTTGCGCGATCCGGGAAATGATCAGCCAGCCAATCGGTGAATAGATCCTTTACGGCATGCGGCAGACGCACGAGTTCGTAGTTTGCCACCTGTGCACCCGCGTCGCCGGCGGCTTTGAGGATGGCGGGCAGTTCCTCATCGGTCAGGCCGGGGATGATGGGGGAAGCGAGCACCATGGTGGGTACCCCTGCGGAGGCCAGCCGGCGGATGGTC
>JANQFT010000347.1 GCA_028277685.1 Phycisphaeraceae bacterium | reverse complement strand
GCACGTGCTCTCCAACGCCCCATCGCGCGCCAACTGCGGCAAGATTCCTGGCAAAGCCTTCGCACACATTGTTTTGCCAGTACCTGCCGGGCCGATCATCAGCACGTTGTGACCACCGGCGGCGGCAATGGTCAGCGCACGTTTGACCAGTTCCTGGCCGCGGATGTCGCCGAAGTCGACCAATGGTTTGGCCGACGCCAACACCTGTTCGGCATGGGACGGCTGTGGCTCGATGTGATGCTGTTCGTTGAGGAACCCGACCACCGTGGCCAGCGAGTCAGCCGGATAGACTTCCACATCCCCCGCAGCCGCGGCTTCACTCGCATTGTCCGTCGGCACCACGATGCCATCGTACTTCAGCTTCCGCGCCAACATCGCCATGCTGATCGCGCCCTTGATCGGCCGCAGACGACCGTCGAGCGCCAACTCCCCCGCGAACAGAAAGCGCCGATGCCGCTGCGTGCCGATCGTCTGATTCGCCAACAACAACCCCACCGCAATCGGCAGGTCATACACCGGCCCTTCTTTTTTAACATCCGCCGGCGCCAGGTTGATCAACAACCGCGACAACGGAAACGAATACCCCGAATTGATGATCGCTGCCCGCACCCGCTCAATCGATTCCTTCACCCCCGCGTCTGGTAAGCCGACGATGGTTGTCTTACTGATCCCCCGGTCGGCCACGTCGACTTCAATCTCACACGCGACGGCATCAATGCCTTGCAGAACGTAAGAATGAACTTGGGCAAGCATGGAACCATCACCCCATGAGGGAAGGGAAAGATGTAGTGTAAAGTCGGAAGGAAAAAGTTGGAAGGGGGTGCCACAGCATGCTCCGTCGTAGGCGGACAAGCCTTGCGATTCACCGGCCAGCACGCTTGCCGAAGACGGCCAAGCCGTGGCATCCGACCGTTTTGCCACGGGCGTCGTGTGATCTAATGGACAGGACTCCACCTTGCGTTTCCATTTCTGCAAAGAGAATGAAAACTGGCGCATTGATTTAACAGAAATGACTAAGTGAAGTGAGGCGGCGTTCATCCAACAGATTGAGCAAAGTAGAGCAAGCGAAAAGGACTATATCTTCAGGATTACTCAAGTAGTTTCAGGGAAACCCGTCCAAGAGAGTATATAGACACCATTGAAGAAATGATTTAAAAAGACGCTTGGCACGTATTTCGAAAAGCCGCGCCTCGCACGTCTTTCCAAAGACGATCAAGCGCAACGTTATGCCCAGAATGAAACAGAAGGAACAGGTTGAATACTGGCAGCGTGTTGGCCGCTACGTTCGGCCCGGACACGCCGCGGGGTGGTTCTTGGGCATCAACTTGCCAATCGCTGTCCTCCTTAGCTTGTTTATCAACTGGCACAATGAACTCGTCGGGGGAGCCGAGGCCGATTCACCTGCTCATGCGGGCAGTCATCGCTCTTGCTGCGTTCGGCGTTGGCATGAGCCTGATTTGGTACAAGGTATTCAGGCCTGCAATCAAAGCGGAGGAAGCTGAGGTGCGGCAGCAACAAGACGAGGGGGCTTAAGCCAGTTAATACTTCGGGACGCCTGGGGACGTCGGTGATTGGCGACGTTCGGCAGGAGAAGATAACGGATGGCATTTCTAGTCTGCTAGATGTTATGAATGACATCACTCAGAACTTCTTTCACAGCAAGTAGGGTGGGTTAGCGAGTCATCGAGCGTAACCCACCTTATCCGCGTCAAGACTTCATCCTGGTGGGTCCGCTTCCGTCTTCGACAAGGCTACGACGGACAAGTCGCTCGACCCACCCTACCCACTAGCACGGCTTGCCGCAGGCGACCAAGCCGTGGCACCCGGCAATTGAAACGAGTCGGTTTCATTCATTTGATTGCAAAAGGATGTCAATCGTTACCCTATCCGCATCAGTACTTCATCAAATGCTGACATGGCCATGGCACCATATGTTGCGAGGCTGCCTGTGTTGGCGGCTTGGTCCAGGGTTCAGTTTGGGGGATTGAAAGGGATACCCATGTCGTTCGGGCTGAAGTTCAAAGCGGTTGTTTGTGCCGTGGTCGTATGTGTGATGATGCTTGAAACAGGGGCGTGGGCGGACGCGACGCGGTCGACGATCAATTTCTGGGGCCAGGCGTTACGTGATGCCAAAGCGGCGACCGGCGGGGGCGGGTTCGGCACGGACAGCCCGGCACTCATGTATCTGTCCATTTTCGAGGCGACCAATGCCGTCACCGGCAACGGGTATCACACCTACAGCGGTACGAGCCTTTCGAACGGGGCGCGGGCGGACCTGGCGGCGGCGTATGCGTCGCACGCGGCCCTGATCGACCTGTTCCCCACGCAAACCGCAGTGTTGGATGCAGCTTTGGTGACTTCCACCGCGGGCGCGACCACCAGCGAGAAGACTGCTGCGCAAAACGTCGGGCAACAGGCCTACGCAGCCGTGAAGACGCAACGCTCATCGGCGCCCAGTCCGCTGTCGCCGTTCATCATCGCCAATCCCGCGGCGCATCTGCCCGCACCGCCGCCCGATCCGGCGGGTACTGCCTACGCCGACGCCTACAACTTCGTGAAAAGCAAAGGCGCGAAGACCGGCTCGACGCGCACACCGGGCGAAACCGACATCGCCAACTTCTGGTCAGACCAGGCTGATTTGATCTCGACGTTCACCATCGCTGCGGAAGACGCCGCGACGCACGCTGGCCAGCAAGGCGTGGATTACAGTCGAACGATGGCGCTGTTCGCCGCGGGCATGCACGACACACTCTCAGCCGCGTTCATGGCCAAGCAGGTATACAACACGCCGCGCCCCATCACCGCCATCCGCGATGGCGACACCGATACCAACCCGCTGACCGTCGGTGATCTGACCTGGGAATCGCTGGGCACGAATGTGGTGGATGGCGACCTGTTCTCCTACCCCTCCGGCGGTGGATCGTTCGGCGGATACTTCGCCGAAATCCTTGCCGACCTGCTGGGTTCCGATGACACCAGTCTGCAGATCGCCTCACTCAGTAGCGGCAATCGGGCCTACACGAAGCTCAGCGATGTGGGCGACGAACTGGCGATGTCTCGCGTGTACAACGGCGAGCACTTCCTGTTTGATGTCCAGGCCGGCCAGGGTTTGGGGGCCTCGGTGGCCAGCGACGTAGCCAGTCACGGACTGCAGGTCATCCCCGGCCCCAGCGCCTTTGGGCTGATTCTGATGGGCCTGCTGTTCCGCCGACGCCGCCCAGCAGCGCAACCTGCCTGAGTCAGTCAGTCGGTTGTGCTGACCCGATGAGCCTTTGCCGGTTGACGATGGTTGCCCCCGGTCCCGCCACGTCGACTTGAATCTCACGCGCCACCGCCTCGATGCTTTACAGTACGTAATTGGGTCGTGGGTCAGTTTGCACCGACTGGCCTCCACGAGCCGCGTCCGTGAGGTAGCGGTCGGCTCAACCGCACGAAGATGTCGGTATTTCCTGCAGTCCGAAGACCGCTCCTTCACCGTCGCGGCTCGTAGAATTCAAACTGAACCACGACTCGTAATTGTGCACCTGCGCGTTGATCTTGACCGATCCAAAGCCAGACGTCACAATGCTTTTTACTTGGCTTTGAGGTCAAGTGGTGTGACGATTCCACAGAATGACGATGCGGGGTTGTTGTGGGTAACAGGCAACGGGGCCAAATCCAAGTGCATTCAGGGGGCGGACCCATTTCGCAGTTTTTCATCAACCTGTTATCGCCAACTCCGTTGCGGTGTGTTCACGTGGGATTGAGATTTCTGCTGATTGTGCGTGAGGCAAAAAGTTACTGAAAATAACTGCAAAGGCCATGACCGCCTATGCCATCGAATAACCGAAAAAGATTCGCCTGGCTTGCCTTTGTGATGGTGATAACCTCAGTCACCATCACGGTGTTTACCCTTTACGTCTTCTATCGGCATAACGCGAAGCAGTGGCGCCAATGGCTGATTGA
>JANQFT010000157.1 GCA_028277685.1 Phycisphaeraceae bacterium | reverse complement strand
CATCGCCGCCGCCCTTTCCGTGCAGGACCCGCGCGAACGCCCCACCGAGCGCGAGCAAGCCGCCGACGAAGCGCACGCGCAGTTCCAGCATGAAGATTCCGACTTCCTCAGCTACCTGAACCTGTGGAACTTCTACACCAAGCAGGTCAAGCACCTGTCGCGCAGCAAACTCCGCCGGGCATGCAGCCAGAACTTCCTCTCGTACATCCGCATGCGCGAGTGGTACGACATTCACCACCAACTCAAAGAGATGGTTGCCACACGAGAAACGCGCCTCAACGCTAAACCCGCACCACCGGAAGCGATCCACCGCGCGCTGCTCGCCGGCCTGCTCGCCAACGTCGGCTTCCGCGCAGAAAAATATCAGTACACCGGTGCCGGCGGAACCCGGTTCAGCATCTTCCCAGGCTCCGGTCAGTTCGAGAAACGGCCGCTCTGGGTGATGTGCGCCGAACTGGTCGAAACCACCAAACTCTACGCCCGCACCGTCGGCCCCATCCAGCCTCAATGGGTCGAACGCATCGGCGAACACCTGATCAAACACCACTACAGCGATCCGCACTGGCAAGCCGATTCCGCGCACGTTGTCGCCAACCAGCGCATCAGCCTGTTTGGCCTCACTATCATCCCCCGCCGCACCGTGCACTATGGTCCGATCGACCCCAAACTCTCCCGTGACCTGTTCATCCACCACGGCCTGGTCATGCGCGAATACAACCCCAAAGGCCGCGCCAACACCTTCGCCAAACATAACAAACAACTGATCGACCGACTGAGTAAACTCGAACACAAAGCACGCCGACACGACATCATCGCCGACGAAAAGGCGCAGTTTGACTTCTATGCGCAAAGAATTCCGGGGGACATCTACGACGGACCCACGTTCGAAAAATGGCGACGCTCCGCCGAACGCGACAACCCCAAGCTGCTGTTCATGCGTGAGGAAGACCTGCTCGCTGGCGACGCCAGCGACATCACCCCCCAATCCCACCCGGACAAGCTCCCCATGGCCGGGGCAAAACTGCCCTTGAACTATCGCGCGGAACCGGGCGAAGCTGACGATGGCGTTACGCTTACCATCCCGCTGGAAGCGCTGAATCAACTGGATGAGTCGCGCATCAGCTGGCTGGTGCCCGGCCTCATGCCGCAGCGCATCACCGAACTCATTCGCACGTTACCCAAATCGATCCGCACCAACTTCGTGCCCGCTCCACAATGGGCTGCTGCGTGTGTGCCGCACATGAAAGATGATGGCCGCTCGTTCACCCAAGCGCTCGCCGACGTGCTGCAGTCGATGGCGTCCGTCCCCGTGCGCGCTGAAGACTTCAAACCCGATCAACTGCCCGATCATCTGAAGATGAACGTGCGCATTACCGACAGCCACGGCAAACCCCTGGCCGAAGGCCGTGATGTCGCCAGCCTCCGCAATGAACTGTCGACCCAATTGAAAGAACACTTCGCCACCATCACCGACAACGAACTGGCCCGCGAAGGATTAACCGAATGGGATTTCGACGAGCTGCCGCAAACCGTCTCGCATCAGCGTGGCGGCGTGACGCTACAGGCCTACCCCGCCCTGGTCGACTGCGGCACCAGCATCGCCATCCGCCTGCTCGATACGCTCGAAGCTGCGCAACACATTACCCGGGCTGGGCTGCGCCGGTTGTTCATGCTCAACATCGCGAACGAACTGACTTCCCGCGCGAAGCACCTCCCGGGCTTTCAGGGCATGGCCATGCGCTTCGCCCCACTCGGTTCGCCCGATGTGCTGCGCGATCAGTTGATCACGTTGATCGCCGACCGGGCGTTTGTTTCCGATGATGCCGACATTCGCACCGCCGCGGATTTTCACGCCAGACTCGATGTGGGTTGGAACCAACTCGACGCCACCGGCGAAACGGTATGCGCCTTGGCTTCACGCATTTTAGAAGACCATCACCGCGCCGCCCTTGCTGTCGATCAGGGAAACAGCCCCGCGCTTTCGGACATGCGCAACCAGATGGCCGGACTGACGCTCGGCACGTTCCTCGTGCAAACACCGTGGTGCTGGTTGTGCCAGTTCCCGCGTTACCTGCGGGCGATCAACACGCGCGTGGATAAACTCGCCGGCAAAGCTGCGCGCGACTCCCAGCAGATGAACCTGATCATGCCCCACTGGGCGCGCACCGTCGAACGTATGAACAGCGACCAGGATTGGCGCAGTGACCCCGCGTTCGTCACCTACCGCTGGATGTGCGAAGAATACCGCGTGAGTTTGTTCGCCCAGGAAATCGGCACAAGCGTGCCGGTGTCCGCGAAGCGGATGGAGAAGCAGGTGAAGGCATTGAGGCAATGAGGAGGAAGAAGGCAATGAGGCATTAAGGCACGGAGGCACGAAGAAGAGCTTAGCATCACCTGGGCTCCCTGCATCGATGCGCACACTCGAGATATCCTCCGTACATTTCTCGACAAACCTCGAACCGCCTTCGGGCCTCCGTGCCTCATTGCCTTAACGCCTTCCCAAAAAGCGCACAAAAACAGCGCCGTCTTGCAACGACGCTGTATGTGTTGTTGAGTTGTCGAGCGGTGCGACTTACCAGCCGCCGCGATCGCCACCGCGACCACCGCCGCCGCCACCACCGTAGCCGCCACGACCGCCACCGCCGCCGCCACGCTCTTCGCGAGGACGCGCTTCGTTGACGGTGAGGGTGCGACCACCGACTTCCTGGCCATTCAACTGCTCGATGGCAGTTTGACCTTCGTTGTCGTTGGCCATGGTGACGAACCCGAAGCCGCGAGGACGGCCCGTCGCGCGATCAGTGACCATGTGGACGTCGGTGACGGCCCCATGTTCGCCGAACAAATCGCTCAGTTCATTTTCACTCATCGAATAGGGAAGGTTACCGACGTAGATGCGCAAGGCCATATCCGGAACTCCTGCAAGTCGTCACGATCAAGGCTGCGTTCCGGACAAAAAGGCTTCGGGCGGAGCGGAGCAGTGTCACGTGAACCGACGGGTACGTGCAGCCTACACCGACACGATATAGGCATTCTCTGATCGGGAAGTGTAACCGCCACCGCAGAAAATGCAAAGCGAAAATCTCGTTTCTGGCCATGGGGCCAATATTTATAGGAAGCCCAACGGATGCGGCCTGACGGGTGCAACGCCCTGCGCTGTTCGTGGCACCCCGCTTGAGGCTTGAGGACGGGAGAACCTGGATCGCACAAGACTCACGTCTCAAGACTGTCGCTCTGACACGCGATGACTCACGTAGCAGGGCTTGTAAGTGGCTCTGTGGCCAATGAATACGATCGATCACCCGGCCCCGGCGTCAGACTCGGCATCCCGCATCGTGCGCGCAAGTATATTTGGTGCAAGGGTATAGCGTATGGGGAGGAGGGGCAGGGCAGCGTCTTGTTTAATTGAGTTTAGCCAGCGATCACCGATCGCCGGAAATCCCCCCCGGGA
>JANQFT010000116.1 GCA_028277685.1 Phycisphaeraceae bacterium | reverse complement strand
CATGGTTCCTCGTATCAATCCAGCGGTGGTTGCCTGCATCAGTTTGCCACACTTGGAACCTGGCCAGTTGGCTGGCGACCAACGGTTCGGTGGGATGATTGAGTGCTGTCATGAAGTCTTCATCAGTGCAGCCGGCGGCGACTGAAGGTGGCAGGAACTGCCGCAGGCCTTCGGTGAGTTGCTTGGTGCTGTGCGCCTTGATGATGGAGGCCAAGTCGAGTTCATCCTCCACGACCATCGCGGCGGGATTCACGAGGGCGCGGGAGATGCCATCGTCACTGAGGTAGACATTCAACGGGCCGAGCGAGTGTCTCATCCGCCCCATGGCAAGAGCTGCGTCTGACTGACTGAGTTCCCCGGGGTCACAGTTGGGCGCATGCAGTTCACGCAGGACATGACCGGCCGGATTCTGGAAGCGCAAGTCTTTTAGCTTGCGGACGGGGTTGCTGAGCCGCCGGCCAAGCAGGCCGCGCAGATCGTGATAGGTACGGAGAATGGGCGGGAGATGACGCACGCCTGTTCGTGCATGCACACATAGACGCGCGTCAATCAATTGCAGGCCTGTCCACCGTTCGGCTTCTTTCACCTGCATGCTCGTGTATAGGGCATGCCAAGCATCATCAATGGTAAGTCCGTGTAACTTTGCGTGGCTAATGACCATCGAAGTTGATGTGACGGGTACGTGTGCATCTGCATCGAATCCCAGCAAGGTGGCTGGCAAGACCGGTGCAGGCCAAATCCGCTTGTGATCTCCCGACTTGCGAACGATGGCGTGATGTAAACCCAAGGCCACATCGAGAAGACTTGGCTTCCGTAGCAATTTGGCATCCAGCTTTGACGCGTGTGCCTCGCATCCGATGGCATGTGTGAACCGGAGTCGCTGACCGCCACCCCACTGGGTGGTGCCGGTGGCGTGATTGAATTCAGCGACATAGCCACGGAATACGGGAATGGATGTGGTCGATACGGTATCGATCGATACGGGAACGTGACTGAGCACGCAGATGACGACGCTACCTACTGGGGTGATGGGACGTCCGAAATGCATCGCTCCCATCGAGGGAATCAGGGCAGCTGCGCCCATGTTGGATGCAACAGGCGCGTTGGCGGGTTGGAGAATGCGGCGGTGATACTGACCACGCAGCTTGGCGGCCCACTTGGCCTGTGTCGGATCATGTGAAACTCGGATAGCCGTATGGCTCATACGTGTGGGTTCCTTTTCAAAAAGGTGAGCGCACGCGATAACGCCCGACATACGCCGTCGGGCAACGCATGCGAAAGTTCTGTTGGGTTAAGAGGAGATGGAAACGGAGTGATGAGGACACCACGCCGTGCCATCGAGTGAACGGTGTCGCAGATTAGGTCAGGTGGACGAATTACCCTCGACGCATGCGCCGTAGAGGAATCAAACGAGTAGCTCAGTCAGGAACCGATACCGACGCTAAGAGTCCTTCATGCATTGTGGCGCATCTTCACCACCGCTTTAACAAGTTTCTGATATGCACCGGTGAACATGGAATCGACCATGGTGAACATGGTCGGGTGGGATACGTCTTGATCGCGAAATGCGATCAGCGTAGGATGCGTGCAAGGCTCACCTGTCTGCATCACAGGGCCACAAGGGGATCGGGTAATGTTGAACAGATCGAACGTGGTCGTGCTGATGATCAGTACGCTGCTTCTTGGTTCTTGGGCCATGTCTCATCCCCTCGTAGTGGGTGGAAGTGCTGGCCCTGATGCAGAGATCGCCATTGGCGATCTGAAGGACAAACAACTCGTTGCTTCCATCATGCGATGCAACAAAAACATCAAGGCCGCGCGCGATACCTACCTCAGATCGGTGCGACAGGCAAAGCAGCAATTGTCACGCACGTTGACTCGACATCAGGAGCGGCTGACGCGATCAGGGAATTTAGAAGCTGCGTTAGCCGTCAAGAACCTGGCGAAGAAGGTCGAGCAGGACATCGCTGCAATGCTGGAGAATGCTAAGTCGGCAAAGAAGCAAGCTGATGCGGAAAAGTTACGGAGATACTTGTCCGATTCCCGATGGACCGACGGCCGCGGCAGTTACTGGCACCTTCGTCGTGACGGTACGGTGATGGCGAATTACCACAGCCGCATTGGTAAGTGGGAAATAGACGCTACCGGGAAAATCATGCTTGAGCCTTTCATCAAGGCATCAGGACTGGAGGCCTGGAAGCTGTCGCAGGACGGTCGAACGTTGTCCCGGATCATTCTGGGCAACATAAAACCGTGGAAACGCGTCGTTGAGGCCAAAGAATGACCCAGCGAGGGAGAACGGCATGAC
>JANQFT010000072.1 GCA_028277685.1 Phycisphaeraceae bacterium | reverse complement strand
CAGCGCGGCGGTTGGCCGAATAGCGTTTGGCTCACGCCCGACGGCCGCGCTGTGTCATGAGTTGCGTGGCCAACATGTATTGAGCGTCGATGTCGGGGCGTTCCTCACGATCAACCTTGATGGCGATGAAGTGTTCGTTCAACACCGCTGCGACCTGCTCATCTTCAAACGATTCGTGCGCCATCACATGACACCAGTGGCACGTGGAGTAACCCACCGAAAGGAAGATCGGCTTATCTTCTTTCTGCGCGGCGGCTAAAGCTTCGTCGCCCCATGGCCACCAGTTCACCGGGTTATGCGCATGCTGTTTCAGGTACGGGCTGGATTCATGAGCCAGGCGATTGGTGTGCGGAGAAGTATGTGCGGAAGATGAATGATCCGCTTCGCTGCAACCAAGCAGAATCATCACCAGAGCCACCAACAGAATCAGGAAAACCATGCTCATGCGATATCTCATCACACCATGCTTGGGGAATGCAGGTATGGTAGCGCGATGGTGCGGCCGAAGCGCGTTCACGTGAAATTCAGGTCAATAATTCGGTTGGAGCAGTTGCAGGCGATCCCGCTTCAAATCCCAGATGATGCGGGGAGAACTCACCGGCTTGGGTTTATCCGTTTGCATAATTTCTACCTCACGGCCGGGCATGGCGAGCAGGTTGACCTGTTGCAGCACGGCGTCGTAGGTCATGGTCTGGCAGGAAATGACGCGCTGTATGTTGTTCTGGTGATGGCGTAACTGCACGCCGCCGGTGGCGTTGAATTCGTCGAGCTTCAGTGAATCGGTTTCGCTCATGCGCATGGCGTGCATGCCGCCGATGCCGCTCATGTCGGCCGACATCTTCTCGCATTGCAGATCGGCCACAGCGGGTTGGGTCAGATCGACATGCCCACCGCCGCTGGCGGGCCAGTGGCTCATGTGTGCCTTACCGTCCAAAGCGAACGAAGTGTTCTCGCCATCCATCACCATCGACTTGGTCCAGGTGAAGAGCGTGGCCCCGCGGCCGGTCACATTCACCGAAGCCAGCGGACGCCCCGCAGGATCAGCGCGGTAATCTTCCGCCAGCAGTGTGCCGGCACCGGTGATGGTGGCGGTCTCCGTGGTGTTGTCGAACAGCAGCTCAGGCCCGGTGGCACGCAGTCGCAGTATCATCTTCTTGCGTTCGGCGGTTTGCCATTGCCGTGCCAGCAGAACCACGTTGCCTGAAGCACGCACGGATTTCAGCTCACGATGCTCGGTGCCCTTGCCTTCGGTCGCATCGGTCAGTTCGAGTCGCAGATCGTCTGCGCTCATGCGGTTCAATTGGGTTGGTTTGTCGGAGGCGGTTGCCACCACATTGCCGGTCACGTGAATCTGGTTGATCGAATCGCGGTAGCTCATCGATTCACTCCACGTCACTGTGATGATGCGACCGGGTTGGCCCGCACGATCGGGTTCGGTGTAGGTGAATTGGCCTGCACCTCTGGCGGTGGCCACCTTGCCATCGTCAAGCAGGTCGAGTTGCAGCACCTGCAGGTGCGCCCCATCCCGCGAAACTTTCACTGGCGAGCCGATGAGATGTGCCGAACGCTTCTCGGCGTTGGCTTCGAGGCGATCGCCGATGATCGTGGTGCCATCGGTCATCTTCAGGTGAACAGCCTCCCACGCCTGGATGTGTTTGACCTGCTGGTCGAAGGTGCTGTCGCCTTGCGGATTTCGCGTTGGATCTTGCCCGAGTGTGACTTTCATACCGCCGGCTTTGAAGTCCTGCGTGGTATCTCGAATGTGAACGTTGCCCTTACCATGCATGATGTGTGGCACGAGATTGCCATCCGCATCGAGCTGCGTGGTGATGCGCAGGTCCTGGGCGGTGATACGACCATCGGCTGCCTGGATGTCTACATCCTGCCTGGCATGAACACGATGCAGTTGCGGCCGCTTCTTGGCTCCTGCTGGAAGAAACTCAGCTCGGAGTTCGCCGGCTTTCACCTTGACGCGTTTTTCTTTCAGATCGACATCGCCGTAGAAGTGCGCACTTTTGATGGTGCCTTCGCTTTCGTCCGCCAACGTCAGTTCCAGCCGCCGTGACCAGGAGACGTTGAAGCCGGCGGGTAACCCCCTGGCGTCGTCTTCATCGGCGTGGGCGGTCAGGCGACCTTCGCCGTAGAGGATGGCTGTTTGATTATGCAGGCCGACTTTCAATTCGTCGGCAGAGGCGGTGCCCATTCCGGGGCCGGACATGATCAGCGGATACATGGCCGACCCGATCGCGCTGAGCAACTGCTCGCGCTTGCCGGTGGGGGCATCGGTATCACCCAGGTCGGGCAGTTTTTCTCGGTCGATGAAGACGATCTTTTCGCAGGAGATGCGTTCGCTGCGCGCGCTGCGTGCGACGGCGGGGGTGCCGAGGAACTCAACCACCACATCGCGTGCCTGTCGCAGTTCAACCGGCCGGCCACGCAGGGGGCGAAGCGTCATCGGGCCGGTCCAGGTCAGGCTGACATCATCGCTGCCGATGTCGCCGAGCAGATCGCTCATACCGCTGGGCTTGCTGCCGACCGGTGATTCTGTTTTGCGGGTAGATTCGCGAGAATCGTTTTCTTGTTCCGATGAGCCGGAGTCAAAGCCGAAGCGCACGCTCAGCACGTTGGCATCGATACTGCGCTCGGCACTGACCACCTTGACATTGTCTTCGAAGGTCACGCCGTAGTACTGCACGTTGGAAGGACGTGCCTTTTGCGGTGAAGTCGATGGCGATTTCGCAGGCTGAGTTCCCTGCTGGGCGGCAAGCTGATTGCCTGACGGTTCATCATCGGTGGGGGTGTAGCGTAGCTCCTTGCCTTCTTGAATCTGCAGGTAGTCCACGCGGCCGACCGGCTCGTTGTAGACCATCACCAACCCGCGCCCTTCAAACAACAGGCGGTGGGGCGCACGTCCCGGTGCCACCAGACGTAGCGGCCCTTTGGATTCGATTTTGCCGAGCGTGGCGTCGAACGATGCGGTGTCATCCAAGGTGAGTTTCACCGCAATGGGTGTTGTGTCGGAAGCCAGATCCAGTCGCGTGCCTTTGGG
>JANQFT010000623.1 GCA_028277685.1 Phycisphaeraceae bacterium | reverse complement strand
ATTGAATATAAGCACCTGCTCCCACGCGATCTGCTGCGACCCGATGCGCAAACCACCGGCGGAAAGGCTGGCTCGACCATCGATGGGGCCTGCCGGGGTCAACACCCGATCTGCGCCGCGCGCCGCGCTACTCAGCAGCAGCGCGGTAATCATGCATCGGATTGTGCGGCTCGTCATCACTTCAGGCTTTTCGTCCTTAGGCGGTGAATAAGGAACGCCGACAGCACCGCATCAATCGGCTTGGACGTATCCACCAAGAAGTAATCCACCATGCTTCGTTCACACGCACGCCGCACCTGCTGGAGAAACTGCTGAAGCTCGGCGAGATACGCATCACGAATGCGCTTGGGCTGGGTGGTGATTTCGCCGTCGAGTTCCAGCCCCCGGAAGCGAACGGAACCATCGAACGGGAAGGTCAGTTCGTGGGGGTCGAGCATGTGGAACACCACCACGTTGTGGCCACGGAAGCGCAGGTGATCCAGCCCTTTGAGAAACTCATCCACATGGTCGAACAGATCGCTAAAGAGGATGACAAACCCACGACGCGGCATGCGGCGGGCAAACTCATTCAGGATGCCGGCCACATCGGTGCGTGGTTGATCTTCCACTGCTTCCAACGCCTCGGCAATGTTGCGGATCACCGACATGCTGCCCTTGGGTTCGATGTAGGTGCGCAACTCGCCATCGAAAGCGCCCAAGCCGACGGAGTCGCGCTGTTCCACGATCAAGTAGGACAGCGCCGCCGCCATGTATTTCGAATACTCCAGCTTGCTGACATCACCCGAAGCAAAGCGCATCGATGAACTGGCGTCGAGCAGGATGTTTGCGGTGAAGTTGGTTTCCGCTTCGTACTGCTTGAGATAGTAGCGACCCGTGCGGCCATACACGCGCCAGTCGATGTGTTTCAGGTCATCACCGGGTACGTACTGACGATGCTGGGCGAACTCGGTGCTGAACCCGCGGAGCGGACTGCGATGCATACCCACGCGCACGCCTTCGACCACCTGCCGCGCGACCAGGTCGAGCGAGCCGGCTTTCTGCAACGTCTCGGGGTCGAGATAGCGAAGTTTCACGGGAGCTTTGGCCATGGGATCGTTGATTCGTTAACTCGTTAATCCGTTAACTCGAATGAGCATGCGAGAATCCGAAGTCTTCCAGTACGTCTTGGCAAATTAACGAGTCAACGAATCAACGAGTTAACGTGCGGCAGCCGCCGCCTTCTCGTAGAGTTTTTCGTCGGCGGGGATCGTCTGCAGCAGTTTCTTGATGATGTCGTCGGAGGTCAGCCCTTCGCTTTGTGCGGCGAAGTTCGGCACGATGCGGTGACGGAGCACGGGCAGGGCGACGGCCTGAATATCTTCGGTGGCCACATGGAACCGGCCACGCAGAATCGCGCGAGCTTTGCCGGCCAGGATCAGATTCAAGCTTGCGCGGGGGCCAGCGCCGAAGCTGATCCAGTTACGGACAAAGTCCGGCACATCCGATTCGGCGGGACGCGTGGCACGCACCAGACGCGCAGCGTACTGGAACACATGGTCGGCTACGGGTGTGCGGCGCACCACCTGCTGCAGTTTGATGATGTCCTGTTTGTTGAGCACCGGCTTCAGTTCAGCTGATGTTGCGCCGGTCACGCGTTTCATGATTTCGATTTCTTCATCCCACGTGGGGTAGTCGACAAAGATGTTGAACAGGAAGCGGTCTAGCTGCGCTTCGGGCAACGGGTACGTGCCTTCCTGTTCGATGGGGTTCTGCGTGGCGAGCACGAAGAACGGCTCATCCAGCTTCATGTCTTCACCGGCGGCCGACACCTTGCGTTCCTGCATGGCTTCGAGCAGCGCGGCCTGTGTCTTGGGCGGGGTACGGTTGATTTCGTCGGCCAACAGCAGATTGGTAAACACCGGGCCGCGTTGGAACACGAACTTGCGTTGGCCGGTGTCGGGGTCGTCCTGCAGGATTTCGGTACCCACGATGTCCGACGGCATGAGGTCGGGCGTGAACTGAATGCGCTTGAAGCCGAGGTCCATCGACTCAGCCAGGCAACTGACCAGCAGCGTCTTCGCCAAACCCGGCACCCCCACCAACAGGCAGTGGCCCCGACTGAAGATGGCGATCATCATTTCGTCGATCACCTGGTGCTGACCGACAATTACCTTCTGAATTTGTTCGACAATGCGGTCGCGGGCAGCACGCAGTTGCTGCACAGCCTGTTGATCATCGGGCGCCGGGGCGGCGGCCGCTTGGGGGTCTTGCGACATAAGTTGACTCCTGACTGGCGTTTATGCAGAAGAACTGAGCCAAGAGGATACCCCTTGGCGCAGTTGATATCAAAGACGAAATCCACCGGTGGGTTAGCTCACAATCAACCAGAAGGTTTTGCCCCATTTCATGACAGGCACTGCGGTAACGCTTGTTCCCTCGCCCGAGAAAAAGAGGCATACCTCATATCACGAAATGGGACATCTCTATCCGCGCAGGAAATTTTTGTGCTAACGTCGGAGCCAGCGCGCTGCTGAAGAAAACAACACGTGATGCAGTTGCAGCAACTGATCGTAATCGAACGGTTCATCCACATCGCTGAAGCCCTGCGGTGACTCATGCGTGAACGATAACCCGCAGCCGGCGTGCCAGAGCGCGCTGGACAGATTCAGAGCCGGCGGCGTTTTGCCCGCATCACCGTCGACCAAGGGCGTCGGCAATGTGAGATGCGGCAGCCCTGCAACAGTAAGATCTTCGTAGTACTGCGTAGCAAAATCGTGCAACTGCTGCTTCACCGGCATGGGAACGTAACTTACCCGCAAAACCCCGGGGGGGAATTCGTAACTGTGCAGATTGATCAGCATGTCTGGTGCTTCATGACGCACGAGTTTGAATAACGCTGATGTCACCGGGTACATGGGACCGAACCATTCATCGTGGCTGATGTTGATACCCGCATCGTCGAAGTAACCACCAAGGAAGCCGACATCGCCCTGCATCGGATGCACCTGTTTGCATCCGGGCCAACCGTACAGCGAGCCATCACGGCGTGTGCCCTGGTTGACCTTGTGCATTTCTTCGTTCGGCAGGCCAACCCAGCCGTCATATGGCACCCGCGCGCGGCCATCGGGGTTGGCCAGCGGAATGACGATCAGGCGAAGCTGATCCAGTGCGGCGCGTAACGCCGGCTGCGGCTGGCCAGCCAGATCGTTTCCCGTTTCCATGATGCTGATCGCGCTGAGCGTGCCGATGATTCCTTCCGGCTCTGCCCCGTGCGAGCCGGCGAACAAGACCAATACCAGATGCTTGCGCTGGTCGCGTCGACAGTAGTGATGCACCCCTCCCCCACCGAGTGCCGAGTTGAAATTGGCCGGGCCGAACAGGTCGTCTTCGCGCTTACCGTAGAACACCGCCTTGACTGGGCGCCCGCCGTTGGAATCACACAAGTGCTGCACCTGCCCGCGATGCACCTGCGTATTCAGAAATGTTTGCACATCCGATTCCGACACCTTCCACCACGCGGGAATCGGTTTGTCACTGATCAGCAGCGTTTGAAGCAGTTGGTGTTGATCAATCATGCGTTCACCTGCGTAAGTTTCTTACCTAAGCCCCATCGTGCGTTCTCTTATCACTCTCCGCAACCCGCCGTTCCGAGTTCAAAAAAGAACCCCCCGAGGTGGTGGCGGCTCGGGGGGTCGGAGGGGAGGTACAGGCCGGTGTGGGTTTTCCGTTCCGTCGGTTGGCCCTATCCGTGGCAGGGCTGGCCCATTGACCGGCATGCACCCTCAGTTGAAGCAAAATATGTTTGATCTTCGATGTACGATCTACGATCTGACAGATCGAACATCGTCGATCGTAGATCTCAGACTCCCATTAGCTGCATCCCATGCTGTTACCACAGTTGAGGCACTTGTAGCAGGTGCCGTTGCGGACGGTGATCGAACCGCACACATCACATGCCGGGGCATCGCCCATCATCTGGCTGTTGGCTTCGTTGAGCGTGCCAACCAGCGCGGCGGCGGTGGCGTTTTCACGATCGGCGGTGGCCAATACGGCGTTGGCACCATCCTGCAGTTTGGCTGCGGGGCTGGGCTTGGCGGCGGTGGTGATCACCGGTTCCACATCGGCCGGCTTCACACGATCACCGTTGCCCCCGCCTCCGGAAGGCTCAGAAGTGCGGTCCATTTCACTCTTATTTCCGGGGGTACTTCCGGGGGTGACACGATCCCGCCCGGCAACCCCTTCCGGGGGCGTCGGCGCAGGACTTCCCTGCGCTACGCCGACGCGATCGTCTCCCACCGAATCCTTTCGTTCGGACGATGTGGACTCTGATTTCGCTTCCTTCGCCACCGGCTTCGCGGCCACCGGTGCTCTGGTGGGCGTGGGTGCGGGCGAACTACCTTTCTTCGCCGCGGTCTTGCTCCGTTTTGGGGCGTTGGCCTCGCGGTAACCGGGGATGAACTCCATGCCCATCCAGCGGAAGATGTAGTCGACCAGCGATTTGGCGAACGGAATGTCGCGGTTGTCGGTCATGCCGGCCGGCTCGAACCGCTGATGCGTGAACTTATTCACCAACGATTCGATCGGCACGCCATACTGAAGCGCCACGCTGATCGCCGTGCCCAGGCTGTCCATCAGGCCACCAATGGTCGAACCTTCCTTGGCCATGGTGATGAACAGTTCGCCCGGGTTGCCGTCTTCGTACAACCCTACCGTCAGATACCCCTCATGACCGGCGACGTTGAACTTATGCGTAAGACTGTTGCGTGTGTTGGGTAAACGTCGACGCAGCGGACGTTCGACAATGCGTTCGACGATTTTCTCAACCGGGTCACGACCTTTCACATCGTTGACGTCCACTAGGCGATTGGCCGCGGCAACCACTTCATCACTGACTTCCGCGCGGGCAAGTTCGATGGCTTCTTCATCTTCCTCGCTGTCGTCGGTCGCATCGTTACGAGCGCTCAACGGCTGACTGAGTTTGCTGCCATCGCGATAGAGCGCGTTCGCCTTCAGCCCCAGTTCCCAACTCAGGCGATAGCAGGCATTGATGTCGTCGACATCGGCTTCGGTGGGCAGGTTGATCGTCTTGCTGATCGCACCACTGATGAACGGTTGGACCGCAGCCATCATGCGGATGTGTCCTTCGGGCGCGATGAAGCGCTGGCCGATCTTGCCGCACTTGTTGGCACAATCGAACACGTGCAGGTGTTCTTCCTTGAGGTGCGGCACACCTTCGATGGTACCGGTGCCGCAGATGATGTCGTTGAGCTTGGCGATCTGCTTCTTCGTCAGGCCGAGTGCAGCGAGCACATCGACTGCGCCTTCGACGTCCATGCGTTTCATGGCATCTTCACCCAACGTGTGGGCGTTGAAGATGAAGCCCAGTTCAAGCGCCCCACCGAGAGCATCGCTGATGGTGGCCAGATCTTCGCGGCTGGCGCCCTTCGCCCGGAGGAACGCGCTGAAACGATCACCCGAGTTGTCGTGCACTTTGCCGTTGTCATCCGGCAAAGCAACGTCGAGCGTGCCGTGGCCCATCACGTAACGCATGATGTCTTTGACTTGCTCTTCGTTGTAGCCAAGCGCCTCGAGTGCGGGACGCAACGACTGGTTGGCGATCTTGAAGTATCCACCGCCGGCCAGTTTTTTGAACTTCACAAGCGCGAAGTCGGGTTCGACGCCGGTGGTATCGCAATCCATCAGCAGACCGATGGTGCCGGTGGGCGCGATGACGGTGGTCTGAGCGTTGCGGAAACCGTGCACGCCGCCTTCTTTGAGGGCATCGTCCCATGCACGACGGGCGCGGTGCAGCAGGTCTTCACTGTTGGCCAGATGCCCCATGGTTTCATCGGTGGCTTCAAGCGGCGCAGCATCGATGGGCACGGGGGGAATTTCCAGGCTTTCGTACCGGCCCAGTTCGTGGGCGCTGGCGGCGTCGGCATCACGACTCACGCCGTATGCTGCGCGGCGATGGTTGCGCACCACCCGCAGCATATGTTCACGATTGCGGAAGTAGCCCGGGAACGGACCAAGTTCGCCGGCCATCTCAGCGCTGGTGGCGTAGCAACGACCGGTCATGATCGCGCTGATGCAC
>JANQFT010000607.1 GCA_028277685.1 Phycisphaeraceae bacterium | reverse complement strand
CTCAACCAGGGCGACATGGCCGTAGCGACATGCCCAACCCAGGCCGCTGCTGCACAGCAGTTCATCGCACAAGGATGGATCAGCTCCCGCATCCAGCATGATGGTGGCAAAGCGGACACGATCACCCGTGGGCATGTGTTGCCAGTTGGTTTGAGGGTTCCCACGTGCGGCAATGAAGTGCATGACCGTCAATCCGAAACGTCCCAGCGCATTCGGATCGGCACCGGCATCAAGTAAACGTTGCAGGATGGCGAAACGGTGATCATACTCGTATGTCGTTGGCCGGGTGTGTTTGTTCGGTTCCCCGAAACGCATGGGTTGGCAGAGCAGGTCGTGCCAGTCCATCTCTTCTGGCGCACGACCGGTCGCCAGTTCGATCACACGCGGTAACACCAGATCAACAATAGGCAGACTCGTACAGCACGCGGCCGACCACAGCAGATCGCGCACAACCTGGAAGTTGTCGTGTTCTTCTTCGAACAGATGCTTGGCCGCTTCATAGTCATACGCGGCACACACGGTCCACGCTGTGGGCTTGGCTCCATACTGATAGAGCAAATCCACCATCTCGCGGTCACCTTTCTCGTACGCGCGATCGAGCGGCCAGCCCGAAGCGTAGACACTGGCCTTGGGATTCGCCCCGCGTTCGAGGAGTAACTTCGCCAATTCATGACGCCCCATGCCCGCCGCGCGCCAAAGTGGGCCGCCCCAACTCCAGGCTTCCTCGTCATCAGAGTTACGTCCCAGCGGAATCGGTTCGTTCACATCGAGCCCAAGATCAAGCAGGGCTTCGATGGCTTCGCGCTGATTGTGTACCACCGCGGCCGACAGCACACCGCCGCGCCCCCAGTTCCAACGGTGACCATCGGTCATGCGACCGGGATCGTCAGCATGAATGCGCTGGAGGGATTCGATATCGCCCATGGCCGCAGCGACGAGTGGGGTGGCCGCCGCACCACGTGCGCGCAGGCGATGCAAAATTCGTTGGGCTGGTTCAATGTTGTCAGGTGTGCGCCAGTCCGCAC
>JANQFT010000595.1 GCA_028277685.1 Phycisphaeraceae bacterium | reverse complement strand
TCCACCGATCCGCCGCCGTCGGCCAACGCTACGGTCATCATGTAACCGATGTAGATGCGCCCCGCCGCCGCCAGACGGAAGCTGTGGCCCAC
This sequence comes from Phycisphaeraceae bacterium, assembly GCA_028277685.1. Lineage (GTDB taxonomy): Bacteria > Planctomycetota > Phycisphaerae > Phycisphaerales > Zrk34 > JANQFT01. The sequence continues at coordinate 2,333 of JANQFT010000595.1, read as the reverse complement.
CCAGTCTTTCACTTCCTGCGGACAGGAAGGTTCGACCATCGGCATGCGCAGGTGTTCGGCCAGGAAACGACTGTCCGCGGGAACCTGCGTGGAATCGCTCCAGGGATCATCCCCGCAGACGATCACCGCCCCACCGTCGGCCTTGGCACCGGCAAGCACGCCGAGGGCCAATGCGTCGGAAGCCACATGCAGGCCCACGCTTTTGAACGCCACCATCGCGCGGCAGCCGGCCATCTGGGTACCGTTGGCCATCGCGACCGACAACGCTTCATTGTTCGCCAGGCGCGCAACCACACCCCGCTCATTCAGCAGCGGACCGATCGCCTGGCAGGCGTCGAAGAATGCAGCCACGGGAGAGCCGGGGTAACCGGTCAGCAGGTGAACACCGCCGGCCGTTTCCAAAGCCCCTTTCACCAGCAGTTCGTTGCCGGTGTAGACTTCCCGCCCCGATCCTTGGGTGAAACGCGGGTCTATCTTCATAGGATCATCAATCCACGCGTCCGTTCGCTCCGCCAGCCACACCCAACGACATTCGGGCAACTGCTTAGTCACACAAAGCGTCGTGAGAACGAACGCAACGGAATCTGTTTCCTGCACACCGTCAGGCACACCGCCTGACCTTGCGGATATTTTACGCCGCAATGCCACCGAGAAGCCAGCGCGTTTTCAAGAGAATCCAAACACAAGCCTAACGGAGGGAGCGCAGCAGACTGCGAATGTCTAATGATGGGCACGATCCAAACCATCAATCCTGCCTTTAGACATTCGTCATTAGACATTAGGCATTATCCGTGACAGCGGTCAGCCACCCACTTCATCCGCTCGTAGCTTTCCGTGTTGCCGGCTTCGGGCAGCTCATCACTGATGCCCAGGATGAGCTTACCGTCGAAGGTGTCAATGATCTGCTCGACACATTGCTCCAGTTCCTTCCGCGGGTGATGGTCGAGGAACAGGATCGCGGGGATGCCATCCAGCAGCACCTTACCGTCGCACGCTTCGGCCATCTCGTCGATGGTCACATCGCCCTGTGGCAGTGGCGTGAGTGCCTCCAATCCATCGTGCGGCAACTTGCGGATGTTCGGAACCAGATTCTTGAAGTAACCATCAATATGGATGTGCGCGAAGATGCCCGCATCATGCAATTGTCCCACGCGCTTCTCCGCCCATGGCAGCATGTAGCGATCAAAATACTCCGGTGACCAGTGTGCCTCGGCCACGTTCTCTCCGAAGTTGATGATCTGCACCAGACCGGATGAACACATCTGTTCATACAGCGTGTCGTACGAACGATCGATCGCCTGCATCAGGTCTACCATCACGTCTGGGGCGTCGGCCATGGCGTACATGAACGGCTCGAAGTTCATCCACGTCTGGCAAAGCGCCAGGTACGGGCTCTTTGGCACCCAGAACTGCGGCACGCCACGATCGCCAATGAACGCATCACCCACCCGGAAATTCTCCGTGCTGAACTCGAAGATACGGCGCTCGACCAACCATCGAATGGCCGGCAGGTCTTCAACCCGTTTGCCACAGTAATCGACCACTCGCCATACTTTATCGACACTGAACTCACTGGTTTCGGTCAGGTCGCCATGCGGGGTGTGATAGTGTCTATGCGAGATATCGCCCTGCTGCTCGGTGGTGAATGTCACCTCATCGGTAAAGCGCCCGGTCACGGGTGACGGGATATCAGTGTAGTAATGCATATACCGTTGCGAACAGCCGATCGCATCGTACGCATCACGCACATCGGCGTAATTGCGGCATTCATCCGGCAAGGAATCAAACTGCCTGTTCCAGGCAAACCACGGTTCAAACCGCGGCTGAAACAGCACATGCGGATTCGGCTTACCGCGAAACACATTCAGGTTCATCTCACGAAACGTGGGGGTGTCCACCATCTGCCGCTGCTTTCGTTGTGGTAGATTTGTTGACTGGCATTCTGACGGGGGTCAGTGTCCCTTCGGCCAACCGTTGGGATATCGATCCAGCCATTTCTGATTGACTTTCCCGGGGTCGCCATAGTGGTTGTTCGCTTTGTCTTTGCCGCGCGCCAGGTAAATCTGGAACGCTTCGTTGCGATCACCTTCCGTGATGAACTTCACGTCGGTGGATATGAATCGCATGGTATACCCGCACCGGCGCATCGCACCTGTGTTGGGATTCGAGCCGTGAATGAGTCGACCATTGTGCAGAGAACAGTGATTGGGTTTCAGCACACAATCGATCGCCTGGTTCTCATCGAACGTGCCCTTGCGAATTTCCGTGGCGAACACTTCCTTGTCGGGCTGAGACACATCGTCGTAGTCACTGAACCCGCCCGAATGCGAACC
>JANQFT010000559.1 GCA_028277685.1 Phycisphaeraceae bacterium | reverse complement strand
GGTCCACGCGATGATCAATCGCGCCCAACCCCGCCGACGTTTCACTGAACTTCATGAGGTCTACGATGGTGGTGTTGGTCAGTTGATGGTCAGCCAGCGTGCCGTAGTTGATATCCAGGTTGTCCACACCGGACGTGAACCCCATCGCGTGTCCAATCTCATGTGCCGCCACCGCCACGAAGTCGTAAGTGCCCGGGGTGATGCCGTTGGAGCTGTCGTAATCCCATGCGAAGTCGCTGCTGAAGGTGATGATCGCATCGGTCTGTACCGTGTGCGCGCCGAACAACCCGATCGCCCGCGCGTTGGCCACGTTGATGCGCATGGTCGAGTTGTTCGCATCGCCATCGTTATCCAGGAACGCCGCGCCGCCGTTTTGCGTCAGGCCGTTCACGTACACATCGAACGTGCTGCCGCTGGGCAGACTGCTGGTGAAGGTGTTGTCATCCACGCTGGTGGCATCGCTGATCAGCGCCGAGCGGATGTTGGAATAGGTCGTGTTGAATCCGTAAGAGGAAGCTGACCCGAGCGTGGTTGGCCCAAGCGAAGCCGCGCGAATGTCGATCTGTACCGTGACGTTATCGCTGAACGTGTTCGACCAGATCGCCGCCGCATCCTCGAAGCCTTCCCACATCGGGTCACCATTCGACAGCGAACCGTCCCCGGAACTGAAACTGAACGTCAGCGCCGCATCAGCAGGGCGGGCGCCGAGCAAGAGCATGCACACGACCCACATCGCCCACGCGACCGGACTGCAAAGTTTCGCCATCATCGCGTCTCCCGGAAACATCGCCCAACACGCGCACCACGCACCCGCGCGGTACAAACGTCATAACCGTTATCGTCGTGATAATGGGAAGACTTAATCACCTCCGAGGCGTTGCCGCATCAAGAGAAACGTCCGAGAACAGCAGTCGTAGGTCCGGGCCTGCCCGGACGTTTGCGGCATGGCCATGGTTTTCCCGAGTTGTCCGGGCAGGCCCGGACCTACGGCCAGTGGCACCCCGGCGGCTCTTTATTGCACTAATACGATGTATGCTGTATCTTGTCTGCAGAATAAAAGCGCAAGAATGGCCTGCTCAATGTGGGCGCATGGGCAGGCAGGGCCGAGCGTCTTCGCCTTTGTACCTCCGGCGATGACGGAAGCGACCTGACCCTGCCGGTTTTCAATAAGCTTTTCGACGTAGCACGTCCGTCCATCTCATTTCTCCAATGATTAAAGAGAACACCACATGAAGGAACACATGAATCCATTGGCAGGATGGCAGCAGCATCGTTTGGCGAAAACTCTGATCGTGGGTCTTCTGGCTGTTGCTGCGGTTGCTCCGCGGCATAGCTCTGCGCAGGAAAGCCCTTCAAGGTCAACGTTCGGTCTGAGCCCCTTCGCCATCAGTGGTGATCATCGCACCAATCAGGCGCCGGAGAAGTGGATTCCGCAGATGGCGGCGATCGGGATCACCTTCAATCGAAACTGCTTCGTCCACTGGAGAATTCTGGAGCCTGAGCAGGGCCAATGGCAGTGGGAAGGACTGAACCGGCGCATGCAGGTGATGAGCGATCACGGCATGGAAGTCGGCGGCGTTCTGCTTAGCTATCCATCCTGGGCTTCCAGGGAAATCACCAAACGTCCTGCCTTGCCCGTGGACAACCTTGAGGGCTGGTCCAACTACGTCACCAAAGTCGTGACCCACTGCAAAGACAAGGTGAAGTACTGGGAGATCTGGAACGAGCCTCCGAACTTCACCGCGAAAGATCAGACCGCGGACGACTACGCGAAGATCGTCGTCGCGGCGTACCGGGCGGCCAAAGCGGTCGATCCTGATTGCAAGATCGGACTGGCGGCGAAGTCGGTACACCTGAACTACCTTGAGCAGGCCATCGAAGCTGGCGCGAAGGATCACTTTGATTACATCACCCTGCATCCCTACGAGGTGCTCGGCGGCGTGGTGCGCGACCTGGGTACCGAAGCCATCTACATGAGCATCGTGCCCCACACACGCAGGATGCTGGCCCGGGCGAACCCCGCCAAGGCTGACGTGCCGATCATCTTCACCGAACTCGGCGTGAGTGCCCGTCCTCCGGGAAAAAGACATGGCTTCGGTCCCACGGGAGCGGCCCAAGGTTTGGTCAAGGCCTACACCATGGCCATTACCCAGGGCGTCGAATGCATCAATTGGTTCGAGGGCATGGACGGAGACAGCGGTCCGATGGGCCTGCTCAAAGCCGACGGCACTCCGCGGCCGGCGTACACCGCGATGGCCCAGATGATTCAACACCTGGGGCCACATCCCACGGCGCATCATTGGTTGCTGCTCAACGGCAAGCACTACGGCTTCGTCTTCCAGGGAGCGGAAGGCCCCGTCCTGATCACCTGGGCATACAAGGGTATCAAAGACCGGATTAACTTCGGCCAACAGGTCTCCATCGTCGATCCCCTGACCGGTCAGATCACCGAATCAACAGCATATGATCTGACCAGCGCGCCCATCATGGTGCTCCAGCCTCCTGATCATCTGGTGGCCCAGGCCAAAGCAAACAAGAACAAACCTTTCCCCTGGTCGGGCGACTATTCAAACGCCCAGTCGGTTTCCATCACGATGGAAGATGGCGTTACCGTGGAACGGGGGTTGTACACCCAGGCCACCGATGCCGTAGCGGCGGATGTGATCGCCTACGGTGGTTCCGCCCGCGCCGGCCATGTGCCCGGCGGCACCATCTTCATGATGGACCCGAACTTCCTCTACGGCCTCGACTCCCGCGTGCGCATCACCGTCGTGGTCCGGCGCAATGAAGCAAACGACAAGGCACGTTTCAGGCTGAATTACGAAGCACCCAGTCGAAG
>JANQFT010000556.1 GCA_028277685.1 Phycisphaeraceae bacterium | reverse complement strand
GCGTCTTGGGTATTGTGATTTATCTCGTCATTCGTGCTTCGTTATTCTGAATGTACAAACTCCTGCTTACATTCAGAATAACGAAGCACGAATGACGAGATAAATCACAATACCCAAGACGCACTAAGTCTATCGACGTGATGCACCCGACTTCTGTTCATAATAATTAGAGCCTGGAATCTGGAAATGCGAACTCACCCCTGCGGTCGCATCAATGGGAACAGAATCACATCCCGAATCGAGCGGTTGTTGGTCAGCAGCATGACCACGCGGTCGATGCCCACGCCCAAGCCGCCTGCGGGAGGCATGCCCACGCGCAGGGCCTCCACAAAATCGTGATCCATCGTGCGGAAGGTAGCTTCTTCATCATCGATGCCGCCCACTTGTTGCTGGAAGTTGGCTTCCTGCACATCGGGATCATTCAGTTCGGTGTAAGCGTTCGCGATTTCCATGTTGCCGATGAACAGTTCGAAACGCTCGGCAACCTCCGGAAGGTCGGGCTTGGTCTTGGTGAGGGGGCACAAAGAAGCCGGGTAGTCGATCACAAACGTTGGCTGCACCAGCAACGGCTCGACCGTTTCCTCCCACACACCATTCAACAAGACATCGTGATCTTTGGTGCCGACTTCAATGTTCAGCTCATTGGCCTTTGCGACGAGTTTGTCGTGGTCGGCAGGGTCGAATCCGTTGGCTTCGGTAAACAGATCGTGGTATTTCGCTCGGCGGAACGGCGCAGTGAAGTCGATCTCTAAGTCGCCGAAGGGCAGCTTCCCACTACCACCGATCTCACACGCCAGCGTGTGCAACATGGTTTCGGTGATCTGCATCATCGTGTTGTAGTCACCAAACGCCTGGTACAACTCGAGCATGGTAAACTCGGGGTTGTGGGAGCGGTCGACACCTTCGTTACGGAAGTTGCGATTGATTTCGAACACCCGCGCCATGCCGCCAACCAACAATCGCTTGAGATACAACTCCGGCGCGATGCGCAGGTAGAGCTGAATGTCCAGCGCGTTGTGGTGCGTCACAAACGGTCGCGCCGCCGCACCGCCGGCAATCGGTTGCATCATCGGCGTTTCAACTTCGAGGAACCCTTCACCCAGATGTGACGGCGGATTGGTCAAAAACTGCCGCACACGCTGGATGATCTGGCTGCGCTTCACGAACGTTTGCATCACCTCGGTGTTCGCATACAGGTCAACATACCGTCGCCGGTAGCGCAGTTCCGGGTCGCTCAGCCCGCTCCATTTTTCCGGGGGGACGGCCAAACTCTTGCACGCCATGCGCACGGTATCATCACCGGTCGCCCAAACGGTCACTTCACCTGTCTTGGTGGTGCCGAGTCTGCCGCGCACGACCAGTACGTCACCCAGATCAGCCAGCTTGGCGATCTTGAACGATTGTTCATCCACGTTCTTCTTGCTGATGGCGGCCTGCAGATCGCCCGTGCCGTCGCGCAGGGTGATGAAGATCAGCTTGCCGATATCGCGGTGCAGCACGATGCGACCGGCCACGGCCACCTCCGGCCGCTCATCCGCGGATGAATCTTCCTTGAATGATTCGTCCGCCACGTCATCGTAACTCGCCCGCGCATCAGCCAGCGACACCAGGCCGGCCTCACGTTGGCCATACGGATCGACGCCCAACTCATCACGCAACCGCGCGAGCTTTGCCCGACGATCAGCGATCTGATCACCGCCGGAAGCAGAACCCCTGCCTGGAGGTGGGGTGTCCGCGGCGTGATCGTTCACGTTAGCTTTCTTCTGGTCTGCCATAGCCTGCTTATCGTACCGTGGCTTATGGTCGGCGAGAAGTCGCCGGAAGATGCGTTCCGTGGCATCTGATTGTTTGTCATTTGCTTCTGATGGCGGATGGTTATCGGGTGGAAATCCATACTTGTTCGGCGATAACTACATGTTGGACGTCAAACTCATACGGGTTTCACTTGATTTAACGTGTTCTGTATCCGATGGTGTTTCGGTCGTAACAAGTCCGTTCAACTTGGGGGTTGCACCATGACCGTGTCGACGAATTCGAATCCATGTCCGCTGTGTATGAAAGAATGCTCCACCTTTCTGGCCTGCCAGGGCAGCAAATGGAACTGTGCCCGTTTCATGGTTTGGAATGTTCTGGGTAAAGAGCATATACCGGATGACCTGACCAATATGGACATGGGGCGCTCGGTTGAAATTGTCCGCCAGTACCTCAAAGAAGCTGCGTGATGACATTCATCACCCGGTGGGTGGTTCAGTGGCGTTCCTGTTTGGTCGATAGGACCTGCAGGAATTGTCCACATGGCCAAATGCGAAAATCTAGACGCCTGCCCGTTCTTCAATGATGCCATGCTCCACATGCCCACCACCTCGGAGTGGTTGAAGAATGAGTTCTGCTATAGCAACTTCACCCAGTGCGCGCGCTACCGCCTGAAGAATGAACTGGGCAAGGAATATATCCCGCGCGACATGTTTCCCGATGACATGCAAGCCGCCCAGCGCATCATGGACAGCATCGCCAAACAAACCACTCCGCCGGATGAATCGGCCAGTTCTCTTTGAAACAAAGCAGGAAATGGACGCGCGCGTCGTGCATTTCCTCTTTTGCTTTTCTGTTTTCCTGTTTTTCTCTTTTGGCCTTACACGCCACATTGGTTACAGTTCTGCGGTAATGTGGGCGCGATCGATGATTTAGCGCCTTACCAACGCCCCGGAGACGCCCATGGCCGCTTCACCCATTCAACGTATCGCTGTGCTCACCGGTGGGGGTGATTGCCCTGGCCTCAACGCCGTCATTCGCGCCGTGGCCAAAACCGCCATCTTCGACTACGACATCGAAGTGTTCGGGATCGAAGATGCCTACCTCGGCCTCATCGAAAACCGCATCAAACAACTGACAACCAAAGATGTCAGCAACATCCTCACACTCGGTGGTACCATCCTCGGCTCCTCCAACAAAACTAATCCTGAACGTTACGCCAGCGAACAGCCCGACGGCTCCATCGAATGGCTGAACCTGACCGACTTGTGTTTGCGTAATCTTAAACGACTGAACATCGATGCCCTCGTCGTCATCGGCGGCGATGGCACCATGAGCGGCGCCGCCAACTTCGTGCGGCACGGCATCAACTGCATCGGCGTGCCGAAAACCATCGACAATGATCTGATGGGCACCGACATCACC
>JANQFT010000549.1 GCA_028277685.1 Phycisphaeraceae bacterium | reverse complement strand
CCAGCGAAACGCCCATTAGTGCGCTGGCGGCGGGCATGGGAATGTCAGCCCCCGCATACAGGTCGGCGAACTCGTCCGGCACGTTGAACGGCGGATGGGGCGCGATCCAGCCCAGCTTGAGCAGCCAGGGGTGTCGGCCGTGATTCTTCTGAATGAAGTCGATGGCTTGATTGGCCACCCACGTGGTGCCGTGGTGCTGTTCGGGCATGAGGGCGCGCTGCGGCAGCATGTACAACAGGTTCCGCACGCCGTGCACGTTGTGGATGTGCCCGTACCCCTCGCGCTGCAGGTACTGCAGGTAGTCATCCTCCTCGCGAAAGGCAGGCACTTCCGACATCAACTGCATGCGGTGATAGCCATGGTGACGTCGGCGCGGCCGAAAGTGGTTCTTGCCGATGGTGCGCGTCTCATAGCCATCGTCGGAGAGCAGATGCGGATAGGTCGGCAAACCGTGTGGCATGACGTGGTCATGCATGTTGTCGGCACAGCCATGGTGCCGCGCAGTCAGACCTGTCAGCAGGTTGTGCCGCGCAGGCATGCAGATGGGATTCGGCGAATACGCATGGGTGAACAGACATCCGCCGGCCGCCAGTCGATTCAGGTTCGGCGTGATCATCCAGTCAGCACCGGCTGCGCAGATCGTGTCGGCGCGCTGCTGGTCGGTCAGCATGATCAGGATGTTCGGCCGATCATCCTTGCGGCGCAGCGCCGCCAACGCCTGATCATGCGCTGCGCCCGAGGTATTTCCCTGACCAAGCGGCATGAAGCGGTCTCCAGTCGCAGCGCAGTCATCATGCGAACGAAGCTACGCGTCACATGTGGCCAACGCGCGCAGCGGCACGATGGAACACACGATGTTTTCCTTGCCCTGCGAGTAGCTGATGATCAGGTTGCCATCGTGCTCGACCGCAGAGGGGTAACACCAACTCGTCGGCTTACCGACCAGTGACTCCTTGTTCGGATCATGTCCCGGGTAGACACGCCGCACGGGATATTGATCGTGCCTGATCTTCCAGACCTGGCAGAACAGATCCTCACCGGGACGCGTGACCGCAATCGTCAGTAACGGACGCCCCTCTTGCGGGTGATTGGCCAGAACGTAGTGCTGGCCGTTGCTTAACGTGCCCATGAACGGCTTGCTGTTCTTGACGGGGTAGTTGCTTGCCCGCAGCGACGACCACGTGCGCCCGTGATCTTCACTGAACGCCACAAGACCCGTCGCGTGTTCCGGGGTGGCCTCCTGGCCCATCGGCCGGCACATCACCATCAGGCGTTTGCCGTGCTGGCGTATGGCTGTTTCAGGAAAGAAGAGTTCAACGGAATCCGCACGCGGAATCTGAACGATCTGCCAGGCTGTCAGGTCATCGCCATCGCTGATCGCGACCGCAGCCTCGTGCCAACCGATCTGCCCCGGGATCAGCCAGTTGCCGTCCGCCATTTTCACCGGTGGTGATGTGACGGCGCACAGGGGTAACGTTACATCGACGGATTGCCATGCATCTTTGTCGGCATCCCACTGGTGCAGATGGGCGTTCTGATCACCATCGGTGTACGCGGTGAAGAAGCCCCATAGCTTGCCCTGGGCTGAGAAGACGACTGGCCAGTTGAAGCCGGTGCAGCCAAGCACGGGTGGTTCCAACCATGTCTGCGGTTGCGCCCAAGTCATACCATTGTCATCAGAGCGCGTACCGCGGATGAGGATGCCGTGCTTCTCGCATTCGCGTTCCGGATGGTTCATCCATGTGAGATGTACTAGTCCATCATGCACGGCAAGTCCGGATGAATGGTAGTAGCAGTACTCGCCCTTTCGCCCGCGCGCCACTTCCACGTGCGTGATGCAGGGCAGGTACTCCATCTCTTTGAAGTGGGGGTAGGGCACGGTTGTGTCCCACACCTTCTGCAGGGAGGCATCGCTTGCGAGTTCGATCGGATCGGGAACGTCCATGGGTACTCCGAGTGTTTATCAGGCTGTGGTCTGTCAGGTTCACAGGGCGCTTTGGTTCTCACCGAATGCGGGGCTGCCTTCCTGGTGGGCATGCCAGTCGCAGCCGATCTTCGGGTTCTCGATGACGTATGGCCCGGTTGCGCCGGCGGCGATGACCTCGCGCTTATGCAGGTGATCAAACACCGGGTGGAAATACGGAGTGCGCAGCGTCGATTCAGATTGGTACAAGCTCATGCCGTCGACGCCCGCCTCATACTGGTCGTGGGCCAGGTTGTACAGCTTGGCCAGGTCCGGCTTCTGGTAGTCATTGCCTAGAGGTTGCAGGCCCTTGGAGCCAACCCCGCCGATGCACAGTTTGCCGTGGTCGTGCATCGCCTTTACCTGGAACGCGGTGTCGAATTCCATCGCCTGGTCGGTATGCGGAAACGGGCTGAGCATCGTGCCATCGATCAGGTCTTCCGCAGCCCAGGTTTCGATGTCCAACCCGTAGCCCAGCATCAACCAGCGCGATGAATCGGGCACGCGCGCGATGATCGGGCAGAGCTTGCCGAGTTGCTTCTCTTGTTCGCGCACGGCCAGACGCAGCTTCCGCATGAAGCCGGTCAGGATGTCGCAGCGATATTGAAACCAGTGCAGATGATCTTCGGGATCCGTCGAATCAATCTTGCGCGGGTCTTGCCCCGTCTGCTGCATGTACGGTTCGAGCACGGCGGGGTGATAGCCCAAGATCGGCATCTGTCGGCAGTAGTCGAGTTGAATGCCCTGCACGCCGATGCGCTGAATCTCCAGCAGGATGTCGAGTCGTTCCTGTTGCACTTCGGGAATGGCGTAACACAGGCGCGATGACACGACCTCGCCGGCGCGTGATATTTCGTGGTAGTCCTGATGCTCGAGGCTGAACCTGGATGTGGCCGCTTCCCAGCCCTTCTCGCCGTAGTGCCGGTTCATCGCAAGTCGACTCCAGACGATCATGTCGCGCTTGGCGCACTGCTCAAGCGCGCGGCGTAGCGGACAGCAGTGCGCTAACACCTTTGGAATCAGTCCACACGGCTTAACAGGATCGTCGCACAACTCGCCACTGTAGGTTGTACCGGATACATCCGAGCGGTAGAACACTGTCGAACGTCCGACAGCCCAGATCAGGTTGGTGTAGCCGGCTTCTTCATGCAGATCGATGCATTGATCGATTGCCGTTTCGGGGGCATCCTCGGGAAACGGATCGGGCGCCACGCCGAACACTTCACCGTAGCGCATCTGCTTCTGGTGCGGGTACCAGCAATGAAACTCGGCAATGCCGGAAGGGGCGGTGGTCAGTTGTTGCAGCACGTCAGACGTCGAGGCGTTCATGTCGTCTCCTGCCGTGGGGTGGGGTAGCGTGGCGGGGCATGGCATAGCTGTATCCAGCCTACTCCATGAGAACGTTGGAATACATTCCATAAATGTGACTAGTATTGCACAATTGTGACCAAATAAGTTGTTGTGTGCGAAACCGGCCTGGCGCTTCAACCATCACGAAGCGCCAGGCCGGTGGAGGATCACAGGTTGTGCTTGCGCGGCGGGTGGACTGATCAGGCGCGGCGACGCTTGAGCATCAGCATGCCGCCGAGGCCCAGCAGCGCCATCGTCGCCGGTTCGGGAACCTCGCTCAGGGCCATGGCGTAGTCTTGCCCGCTGCTAGCGCCATTGCTGCCATCGTGGT
>JANQFT010000522.1 GCA_028277685.1 Phycisphaeraceae bacterium | reverse complement strand
CGTTCGCCATCATCTTGTTATCCAGTCTGGTTATTTACATTGTCATTCGTAAGTTCAAGACTGAACTGACCGAGATGCAGGGTCGCAGTTCACGCATGCACAACGCGCAGGTGTCGCGCATGGGCACGCTGCTGGCCGCGGTGAACATGGGCATGAGCACCATGCGTCGCCGCCCGTTGCGTACCGCACTCACCGCCATCACCGTGGTCATTCTCACATTCACCATCCTCTGCTTTGCCTCGCTGAGCAGCGGCCTGGGCGTGCGCACCGTTTACATTGGCCCTGCCGACGAACAGGTTGTGCCCGATGTGTTCATCCGTCGCCTCGACTACAGCGAAATGCAGCCGGATGTGTATGATGTGGTGGCCGGCTTCGAAGGCGAGGGTGGTCTGGTCGCTGAACAATGGTGGCTGGCGCGCAAGAAGAATCGTCCGCCGTTCAGCGTGGCGCATCCCACCACCGGGGCGGCGTTGTTTGTCGATGGCGTAATGGGCGTCAGCCCCGCGGAAGTCGAACGGTGGCGCGCGTTGGCCACGTCGCTCGGCGATGCGTCGCAACAGGACAAACTAAACGCCCTGGCCGGCGACGGCGTGTTCCTGCCCGCCATCATTCAGGAAGAACTGAAGTTGAAAAAGGGCGATACCCTGTTGCTGCACGGCCACCGGGTGAAGTTCGCCGGTGTGATCAACGCCAATGCCTTGCAACGTTTGAACCAGCTCGACAGCCGCCCGGTTCTGCCGGTCGACTTCACCGATGCCACCGCACAAGGTGAAATACAGCAGGATGACGACACCGCCGCCGCCGACGAAATGGCCCAACGCGATTTCGTTCGCCTCAGTCCCAACCAGGTGGCGGTGGCCGGGGCGGAACTGGTCCGCAAGATCGGTGGCGAGATGCACGTGGTCAACGTCTACGCCGCATCGAATGTGGAAGCCGAAGAAGCCGGTCGCGCCATCGCTGAAGTGTTGCCCATGCCCGTGTGGGCCCGTACCAGCGAAGGTGTCGACCGCATGATCTTCACCACCCTCACCGAAGTCAGCGGCGGTCTGGAGCTTGCCGTGCCCATCGTGCTCGGCGGCCTCATCATCTTCGGCACCATGCTGGGTTCGATCACCGACCGTGAAAAAGAAATCTACACCTTCAGCGCTCTGGGTCTGGCCCCGGCGCACGTGGGTTTCCTGTTTTTCGCTGAGGCTGCTGTCTACGCGGTGGTGGGCGGATTGGCAGGTCAGTTACTCGCCCAGGCGGTTGCGCTGGCGGCGGGCAAACTGGCGGAGATGGGCGTCATACGTCCCGCGGCCATCAACTTTTCCTCCACCAACGCGATGTTCGCCCTCGGCGTTACCATGGCCACCGTGCTTATCAGTGCCGTCTATCCCGCCCTGCGTGCCAGCAAGAGCGCCAATCCCGGCGTGCAGCGCAGCTGGCGCATGCCTCCGGCGGAAGGTGATGATCTGAACATGGTCTTCCCCTTTACCGTCAGCGCTTACGATATCACCGGTGTGATCAGCTTCCTTGCCGAACACTTCGGCCAACACGATGACGCAGGTCTCGGTGTGTTTGCCGCCAGTGATGTGCAGGTTGGCCGCGACCCTGAAAGCGGCTATCTCTATCTCAGTGCCAAACTTGCGCTGGCGCCGTTCGACCTTGGTGTCACCCAGCAGTTCCGTCTTACCGCCGTCCCCTCAGAAATTCCCGGCGTGGATGAAGTGATGATTCACGCCCACCGCACCAGCGGCACCAGCGGCGACTGGCAACGATCCAACCGTACCTTCATTCAGGATCTGCGCAAGCAGTTCCTGCTGTGGCGCACCTTGTCGGCTGAAGCCATCGAAAGCTACCGCATCCACACCCTCCAGACGTTGGGCGAAGCCGATTCGGCAGCCACCTCGTCTGAAGATTTTGCCAACACCGATAGCCCGAGCGATACGCAGTGATCAAGAAACTGTTTAACAGATCGAATGGTCAACGGGTGGATAAGGAACTTGAAGAGTTCCGTAACCTGATGACCCCGCCTTCCACCTTCGAAGACGGCTTCACCTGGCCTGCATTCTTCGGGTCGCTGTTCGTGGCTGCCATCATGGTGCCCGGGGCGATCTACATGGCGCTGGTCGCCGGGTCGAACATCAACGAAGCTGCGCGCTGGGTCACGATGATTCTGTTCATCGAAGTGGCTCGTCGTGCGAACAAAACGTTGCGCAAGGCGGAAATCTTCACGCTGTTCTATCTCACTGCCGCCGTCATGGCCGGTGCGGGTACCCACGCGCTTTCGCCGCATAACGAAGGTATTTTCCACCTGCTGTGGAACCAGTTCTACGCTCAATCCAACGCGGCCCAGGCGGCTGGCATTGCCGAGGAACTTCCCAACTTCGTCGCGCCCGATGAGGAAGTCCTCGCCGAGCGGTCGTTCATGATGTGGGAATGGTTGCCTGCGATTTTGCTTGCCACTTTCACCACCATCATCGGCAAGCTCGATAACGTTGTGCTCGGTTATGGTCTGTTCCGAATCGCCAGCGATATCGAAAAGCTTCCCTTCCCCATTGCGCCCATTGGTGCGCAGGGCGTGCTCGCGCTGTCCGAAGAGCAGGAAGAAGAAAGCAAGGGTGGCGATCAACTGGAAGACCAGGCCGCCCAGGACAAGAAAGAAAAGAACTGGCGATGGCGGGTGTTCTCTGTCGGCAGTGTGATCGGCCTGACGTTCGGCGCGGTCTACCTGGCCCTGCCCATCATCACCGGCGCGCTGGTCGGCAAGCCGGTGGTCATCCTCACCATCCCCTTTGTCGACTGGACCCCCAAGACCAGCGAGTTCCTGCCCGCCGTGGCCACCGGTCTTTCCCTCGACTTTACCTTCGTGCTCATCGGTATGGTGTTGCCGTTCTATGCGATCATTGGCAGTTTCGTTGGCCTGATCATCACGTTCATCGCCAACCCGATCTTGTATCAGCTCGACATCATCCACTCGTGGAACCCGTCTGACGACACCATCCCCACGCTGTTCAAATGTAACATCGACTTCTACTTCAGCTTCACCATCGGCATCTCGCTGGCGATTGCGCTGGTGGGTATTTTCCAGGCCTGGCGCGGGATGAAAGACCTGTGGCGCAGGCGACAGGCGATCAAGGATGGTGAACAAACACTGACCGGAGCGGAAATTCCCGAAGGCCGCGGCGACATCCCAGTGTCCTGGATCATTGTGGTGTACGTGGTCACCACGTTCATGTACATCGGTGTCAGCGCCTACCTGCTCTACCTGGCCGACGGCGAGGTGCACACCGGCGTGATGATTGTCATGTTCTTCTACGGCTTTATCTACACGCCGCTCATCAGTTACGTGACCGCCCGCTTGGAAGGTATCGCCGGGCAGGTGGTGGCCATTCCCATGGTTAAGGAGGCCGCGTTCATTTTGTCCGGTTATCGCGGTGTGGCCGTGTGGTTCCTGCCGCTGCCGTTCCACAACTACGGTATGCAGACCGTTTCTTACCGCCGCGCTGAACTGACCGGTACCAGCTTCTGGAGCTTGTGGAAGACACAGATCATCCTCACGCCCATCGTGCTGATTTCCGGTCTGCTGTTTGCCAACTTCATCTGGGGTCTGGCGGCCATCCCCTCCGCCCAGTACCCCTACGCCCAGAAGATGTGGGAACTGCAGGCGGAAAACGCGACCGTCATCTACTCCTCCACGCTTGGCTCGTTCAGTATGTTCGAGCAAGCCTTCCGCTGGGAGTATCTCGGTGTGGGGTTGGCCCTGGGGACCATCGTGTTCAGCACGTTCAGTTGGCTGGGCGCGCCAACATTCTTAGTCTACGGCATCGTCCGCGGTATGGGTCAAACTGCGCCGCACAGTGTCATTCCCGAACTCATCGGCGCGCTCATCGGCCGCTTCTACTTCCAGAAACGACTCGGCCTCAAATGGCGGCAGTACATCCCCGTCGTCATGGCCGGCTTCAGTTGCGGCATGGGTCTGGTCGGCACGTTCAGTATCGGGTTCGTCTTCCTCATGAAGAGCGTGTTCAAACTGCCGTTCTAGGAAACAGTCTCCATGATCAGCGATAGTGAAAAAGCGAAAGTCGACCAGGTGCCACTCGGCAGTGTGCTCATCACCGTGCGCGGCATCAGCAAAGTCTACGCTTCCAAGAAAAGCGAAGTGTGGGCGCTGCGTGATATCGATGTCGATGTGATCCGCGGTGAGTACCTCTCGCTGATGGGCCCGTCCGGTTCCGGCAAGAGCACGCTGTTCAACATCATCGGCGCCCTCGATAAACCCAGCGAAGGCACCGTGGAAATCGGCCCGCTGAATCTGCCAAAACTCACCAGCCGCGAATTAGCCTACATCCGCGGCAACTACATCGGCTACATCTTCCAGGCGTACAACCTCATCCAGTCGCTCACTGCCATGCGCAACGTGGCCCTGCCCTGCATCTTCAGTGGGCAGACGGATGACCAAGCCATGGCCGCCGCCGAACGCGTGCTCAAACGCGTGGGCCTCGGCGACCGCATGGACCACCGACCCGACCAACTGTCCGGTGGCCAGCAGCAACGTGTCGCCATCGCCCGTGCCCTGGTTAACGACCCCGCCATCCTCCTGGCCGACGAACCGACCGCCAACCTCGACCTCAAAACCGGCAGCGACATCATCGCGCTCATGTAGGGACTCAGCGTCGGGCAGGGCGTGACCGTCATTTCCGGCACCCACGACCACAAGATGCTCGCCAACTCCGACCGCGTGCTCCGCATCAAAGATGGCATGGTCGACCGCATCGACCGTCGCGAAGACATCGAGATCGAAGAAGGCTCCATCGACGGCATGGACCACTGATCCCCGGAAGCGCGGAACTGCGAACGCGGAACCCGGAACGACAACCCAACACCTACGAAGCGACGCGGCTTGGCCACGTTGCGGTATGATGTCCTGATCGAACCGACATTGGGGCCACGTATGT
>JANQFT010000482.1 GCA_028277685.1 Phycisphaeraceae bacterium | reverse complement strand
GCCACGCACGATGTCATCGTCGCTCCCACCCTTATGCCAGAGATTGTTGATACCGATCATCAACACAATCAGTCTGGGTGTTAGTCCATCAAGTTGGCCATGCGCAATGCGGTAGCGCACCTGCTGAATGCCATCGCCACCGATTCCCAGACCAAGCATGCGACCAAGTGGCTCAATCCGTTCCCGCCAGGCACGGGATTGTGCCCACGCCTGGGTAATCGAGTCACCCAGAAAAACCACATCGGCAGGGCTCGAAGCAGCGGTTTTTCGCAGCGTCTCAAACCGCTCCCACCAATCGGATGCAGGCCGACCATCCGGATAAAACCCGGGGACTGGTGTTAGCGGGTTGGGCAAGGTGGGGGACAACGTCTCATTCATGCTGCAGGTTTAAATGCTCATTTCAATCGTGTTGAAGTGTCTGAGTTCAATCGATTGAAAGCCGGATCCAGCGAACTTCCACTGCCCCACTGTTGCGTCCCATTCGTATCCAACCATTCCCCGACATTGAACGAACCAACGTGACCATCCGTGAAACCAATATTCGTTGTCGTTAATTCATTGTGCATTGGCTTGTGCTTGGCGTTGTTCACCGCAGCGGTCCACCATGCCCCTTCCCAGCCAAAGCTTGCATTGCTTCCCCACCAGTATTCGTTGAGCATGATGAATTGATTCGGACGCACCACCGACTGAAGCAGTGCATGGTACTCCCTGGCAGTCTTACCCCCGTTTGCATAGGCCAAATAGGGGTAAGTTTCTTTATTATTGAACCACCATGCTCCCGTTGTTGCATAGGTAATGTTCTTGGCATACGAAGTCGAAACTCGACTTTCATTGGGACATACACCCCACGGCGGACGTGTTTCATTTTCATCATTACCCAAATACGGGTTCACCTGCTTGGTCCAGAGAATGTTGGGAAGATTCGCACTCTCATCGTTCGTGTAATAAAGCCATCCGAGGCTGATTTGCTTGACGTTGTTGAGACAAACCACGTTACGTGCCACATCTCGTGCCCCTTGCAGGGCAGGCAGCAGGATGCTGAGCAACAGCGCGATGATACTGACCACCACAAGCAACTCGACCAGCGTAAACGCCCGGTGAATTGAAAGAGCATTCATCGAAACCATCCGCTGCGCTCTTGTAATCGTGCGATGAGGGAAGATGTTGCTGGTCATGACGTTTGCCCTTCTGCTGGGTGACATGAAGCGAGTCAGACTGACAGGTCAACATGGACCTCAATCACCAATCGTTGCAGACCACGCACCGCCACCTGACTTTGCTGCGGGCAGGTTGATGGCGGAGCCATTCGCGATCGTAAAATTGGTCGTGAAACTCGGGTGCAGTTCCTTACCAACCAGCGCACTGATACCGCCGGGTCCGAGTTGAGCGAATCCGACACCGAATGTGCCATCGCCGATAAACTGACGTTTCTCACCGTAGAGATAGGTGTCTGAACCGATTTCACTCAAACGAAACGTCTGCGGCAGCTTGTTGGGAGTAACACCCTGATTGGCCGACTTGAATACCGAGGCATTAGCGCGAACGGAGATGTACCACCCAGTCAGTTTCTTGCCCTTAGGGCCGTAGTGGTAATCTTCTTTTCCAGCCACAGCCGGGTCATACTCGGGACACCGCAATAAAGGTAACTTCAGAATGCCGACCGGTTGAGCGCGGACTTGTGTCCACAACATCTCCGGGCCGTCCAGGTAAGGATTGATCAGGTCATTCCAGGCAATGTGTCCCCAGCTCGGCCAGCCGTTCACCCCTTTGAGTTGGAAGTAACGATAAGGCAGCGAACCGCGATGGTCCGTAGTGTAGGTGAGCGTACCCAACGCTGTTTGTCGCATCTGAGAAAGGCAGACCGTGCTGTTGGCCGCAGCCTTGGCATTCCGTAAGGCCGGCAATAACAGCGATATCAGCAACGCGATGATGCTGACAACCACCAGTAACTCAACCAAGGTGAATGCTGATCGTTTCATGGATTCATTCACACGCCAAGACCGACTGAATCTTGATCGACAAGGCCGTGACCAGCCTTTCGGCCCGCCACGGTGGATCGGTTCAGGAAAAACTGACTTACTGAGAGCGACGCCGCAGCCAGCACAGGCCACCCAGCCCAAGTAAAGCCATCGAAGCAGGTTCGGGAATAACGTTGTTCACCACGATGTCGTCTAGATAGAACGTGTCGCCCGCGGTGTTGCCGGGGAAGCCGGAGTTGTCCAGCCAGATCTGGAAGAACGTGCCACTGCCGGCGATCCAGTTATCGACCAATGTGTTGAAATCACTGTTGAAGTTCCAGGACAGGGTCTCGGTATCGTCCGAGCCGTCATTGAGAGTCTTGGAGCTGAAACCACGGTAGCCACTGCCACCGCCCCAGGCGTCGGAGTTGATCACCAATCGGACTTTCAAGTTACCGGCCAGTTCGCTGTCGAACGAGAACAACTGCATCGTGATGCTGTCGCCGGTGTCGAACGCTTCGATCACGGCACCAGTGCGCCCGATACTGGGCGTGCTGAAATACTGGTTGAAGCCACCCGCAGCGTTGGTGATCTTCCTCCGCTCATTGTCGGCATCGGCGGCGACGAAGTCGCCGGTTGCGACGCTGCCACCGCTGGCGTTGTTGAAGGCCAGGTTCTGGTTCGCGTCGAAATCGTTGAGGATAAAGGTCGCGGCTGCGGCAGGTTGTGCCAGCACGACTCCTCCCAGAATGAAACTGCAGATCAATAAGAAGTGACGGTAGTTGCTCATTGTTCTCTCCTTTGCTTTTGCCCGAATGGGCATCCAGTAAGAAACGGGAAGTGAATTGTTTCCTGAATCCGACAATAGAGCTTCACCTAAAACAGCCGGGTTGAATTGCTGTTAAGCGCGATCATTGGACAGTTTCATCACACCGTGGACTTTGCCCGCCGACGTAAGAGCATCAGACATCCACCCGAAGCAACCAGCATCAACGATGCTGGCTCGGGGATGGCCTCATAGGTGATCACCGGACGATTGGCCGCGGTACCGTTCTCGGCCGAGGCCCACCGGAAATCTTTCCAACTGTTGCCGACACCGGTCGGGCTGATCCGGATGAAGATGTAGTTACCCGCGTTGGCGCCGTCGGCGTACTGGTCGTTTAAGTAGTTCAGCAGCGCGCTGTTGCTGGTGTCGAACGTGCCTGTCGAGGGGCTTGAGGTGTTGAAGTTCTTGAAGTCATCACGGATCTTCGTGGCGTCGGTAGTGTCGTTGGTGCCAACATAGGCATCCGAGCCCAGAGGCGTCGGGTTGTTTCTGGCGCCCAGGCCCCAGATGTCCGTATTGAACCCGCCCCAGTTACTGTTCGACGTCACCAAGCTGACTGACAAGGTGGCTTCGGTAAACGGATCGACCACAGCACCGAAATCGGGCAGTTGGAAGACGAAGATCGGATGGTTCGCCGTGCTGGAGCCATTGTTGCGGCCGATGTTGAGAGAGCCGGCGCTGGTGTCATGAACACTACCACCACCATCACCGCTGCCCGTGCGGCGCAGCTCAGCGTCGCTGGTCAGTCCGTTCATCACGGCCGCGGAAGCGAACGATGCCGTGAACAACACGACCACGGCGACTGCCGATCCTAAGAAGAGTGAGTTTTTCATCTGTTTTGTCCTCCTGAAATAAAAAACAGAAACGGGTGAACGATCATTGACCCGTGTATGGTCACAACAGGGAAATGGTGGTTTGTCCTTCCACCAATTCTGCGGGAAGCACCGTGCACGACGGGATTGGTTCCTCGGCCACAGCCTTGGCTGCCATCTCGGCGAGCTGCCGCCCCATCTCGGTCAACGGGAATTTGATGTAGGTCGGCGTCAAGCCATCCAACCAATGGTCCGCAGCCAAATCCTGTTCGAAGCTGACGATGGACAGATCATCAGGTACCCGGAACCGACCGGCCCGATGCAGGCGGTCCAGACAAACGGTCGGCGGCGCGGCAGCGGTGATCACTGCGGTAGGTTGGCGACGATCCAGATAACGGCTCAGCGCATCAACCGCGCCGGCCGAAACGTTGGCCGGTTCGTCGCGGGCGACCCAATGCACCATCGCCTCATCCGCCTCAAGCCCGGCATCAGCCAGAGCAAGGGAAAACGTTTCGTGTCGCTCAAGGGCCCAAGGCTCTAAGGTGCGCTGAAGCAACAGGCCGATGCGCTGGTGACCCTTTTCAACCAAATGCTGAACCGCCAACTGCATGCCCTGACGATTGTCTTCATGGATGGCAGGCACACGGAGCCCCAAGTGCGGCGTCCCACTGACCAGGCAATGAATACCGGCCTTCTGGGCGTCGCGAATCACGAATGCGTGCCGCGGCTCATTGGAAAGCACCACCAGCACGTCCGGCTGGCTTCGCATCAGACGGCGGGAGATCGATTCGGTATCCGCATCGCGGTCGCCCAGCAGTTCTACGGTGATGCGATGCTTGTCAGCGTCAAGATCGATGCCCTCGAGAATCGGCGGGGTGTACCAGTCATGACCGAGGTCACCAATATTGAAGATCAGAACTGCCATGCGGATGATCCGCCGACCGAGCAGCGGATGACCAACTGCTTCAGAACGCTTCTGGGCGTCATCCCCGGAACCCGACGCCCCAGCAGCACCGACGGCTTCGGCCACACGCGGCCCCACGTAAGTGCCATCACCCACCCGCCGATCGAGCCAACCCTCCTTCACCAGCGGCTCCAGCGCTCGCCGAACAGTGGAACGACTGAGTTGCGATGCCTGTACCAGTTCGGCTTCTGTACAAAAACGCGAACCTGGTTCCGGGCGTAAACGCACCAACATCTCCACCAGACGTTCCCTCATTGCTCCAGCGGCATTCCGCGATGGAAAGGGCCGGGGAAAGCGAATTGGTGTTATTTGCGTCATTGCCACCATCCGTAATGATACAATTAAGAACTGATTTGATATTCAAGATACATCTTCAATACACCTCTGTCAAGAATTTTGAATCCGAAATTTTTCCCATTTTTATGCACGAATTCTTGCCTCGATGCGATCAATCTTTTACATTGATATCAATGGATTCCCGTAATTGTTTTATATGATACAAATATGGCGATTAAGATAGCTGTTATCGGGGCTGGAAGTGTTGTATTCACGCGTCATCTGATTCGGGACTTGCTTTGCGTGCCCGAATTACAGGACACGCATTTCGCGCTGAGCGACATCAGTGAGCGCAATCTGGGGTTTGCCGCCAAGCTTGCACGTAAGGATATTCACGGCAATAAGATGCCGGCAGTCGTCAGCGCCTCAACCGATCGGCTGAATATCCTGAAAGATGCGGATTATGTCTTCAATGTGACTCGCATTGGCGGACTTGATGCGTTCCGGCAGGACATCGAAATCCCTCTGCAATATGGCATCGATCAGTGCGTCGGTGACACACTCTGTGCGGGCGGAATCATGTACGGTCAGCGTAACATCCCGTTTATCCTCGACCTGTGCCGCGATATCCGAGCGCTTGCCAAGCCCGATGTCCGGTTCATGAATTACGCCAACCCGATGTGCATCAATACGTGGGCCGCACTGGACGCTGGCGACGTGGAAACCTATGGCTTCTGCCATGGTATCGAACATGGCTGGGACCAGATCGCCGAGGTGCTTGGCGGCAGTTATCCCCAGACGGTGGACGGAGTCTGCGCAGGCATCAACCACCAGACCTGGTACCTGAAGGTCTTGCATGAAGGACGGGAAGTTTCGGCCGAACAATTACTCGCGGCGTATCAGAAGCATCCGGAATACAGCCAGACCGAAAAGTGCCGTCTCGATGTACTCAAGCGGATTGGTTACTACTCCACTGAATCCAACGGGCACTTGTCTGAATACCTGCCGTGGTATCGCAAGCGACCGGAACAGATTAACAAATGGATCGATGACTCATTATGGATCCATGGCGAAACAGGTGGTTATCTGCGTGTGTGCGAGGAAGGACGCAATTGGTTCGAGACAGACTTTCCCCGCTGGCTCGAAGCGGACGATCCACCGATCACCCCGGACATCCGGTCGAGCGAACGGGGCAGTTATGTCATTGAGGCTTTGGAAACCGGACGCCCCTGCCGTACCTACATGAACCTGCGTAACCACGGCTGTATCACAAACCTGCCTGACGATTGCGTGGTGGAAGTCCCGGTTCATGTCGACGGGTTGGGAGTACACGTACCGAAAGTTGGTGAGTTACCAATGGCATGTGTTGCGAGTTGCTCAGCATCCGTGCACGTCCAGCGGATGGCCAAAGAGGCAGGGCTGCGGGGCGACGTGACACTACTGAAGCAAGCCATGCTGCACGATCCACTGGTCGGTGCTGTGTGCGATCCGGACGAAGTCTGGCAGATGACCGACCAGATGATTGTGACTCAGGCGAAATGGCTTCCGCAGTACGCCGAGGCGATCCCCGCCGCGAAGCAGCGCCTTGCCGAAACGGGTGGTCCGCGCGACATCCACAATCGCGGTGCGGTGCGCAAAGCTGTTAAATCCATTGAAGCGCTGCGTAAGAATCCGAACGAACTCAAATGGCTTGACGCCACCGGAAGCAAAACCATCGACTGAATCGATTGTTACCCGTCATCGCAGATTGCAGGCGATATGCCCCGGCTTCGCTGGGCTTTCCACTGATCGTCACAAGATGAAGTGCGATCGCCAAAAACTGTCTGCACAAAGGAGGAGCACGCAACAATCTTTATCCCTTGCCGCCCACACCATTGACCAGACATTTCCAGTTCATCGCTGGTCTGATTGCACTCACCTCTAAATGACCGTGCAACGGATCGACGACCTGACCATCATCACTTAACACCTTACGACAATCACACCAACGAGTTGATCGCCGGTATTCCGACCCGACAGAATCCAGCCATGAATTGTTCGATGCCCCCCAACATCCTGTTTATTCTCTCTGATCAGCACCGCCTGTCCTCAACCGGCTGCTATGGTAACGATCAAGTTCAAACGCCCCACTTCGACCGCATGGCTCGCGAAGGCATCCGCTTCACCAACTGTCTTTCGGGTGCGCCGCTGTGTACGCCATACCGGGCGACACTCCAGACCGGCCGCTACCTGCACGAACACGGCGTCGAGGCTGCGCCATGCAACAATCTCAATCGCTTTCGAGGATTCGCCCAGGACTTCACCGACGCAGGTTACGATACCTGCTACATCGGCAAGACACACTGGTACCAAGCTAAACGTGAACCCGGAGGCCGGACCCCAAAACAGATGGGTTCTGGCTACGTCCCACCAGAGCAACGCATGGGCTGGCGTGACTGGATGGGCACTCCGCCACACGCGCATTACCAGACACGGCTGTACGACGATGAGGGCAACGTCCGCACGTCATTCCCCGATCAATACGAGCCACCACTGCAAACCGATTGGGCCTTGGACTGGATCGACCAGCGCACCGGTGACAAGCCCTGGCTGATGCAGCTCAACTTCGGTCCGCCGCACAGCTGTTACCACCTGCCCTTCTACGATCGGCCCGACAAGTTCGAGCGAATGAAGCAGATCAACCACGACTACAGCTTCAACATTCCTGAAGACTGGTTCGCCCCCAACAGCGGATATATCCCGCAAATCATCCTTCCCCAACACCTCGTGGATCGGATTGTCCCAGAAGGATTTCTCGATCTCTACGATCCCGATGCCCTGACGCTCGAGCCGAATGTTGAGGAACGCTGGCAAACTCTAGCCCGGTACTATTACCGAGAATATTACGCGATGATCACTTCGATCGACCAAGAGGTCGGCCGGGTACTGGACCACCTGCAGGCGACTGGGGCTGACAAGAACACCCTGGTGATTTATACATCGGACCACGGTGATCGACTGTGTTCGTTTGGCGCACCGCGCGGTAAAAACATGCCGTACCAGAACGCGATGCGCGTGCCGCTGCTGTGCTGGGGCGCGGGCGTGGCCGAAGGACAAACAGTGGATGCGCTGGTGAACACCGTAGACATGCCCGTGTCGCTGTGCGGTCTGGCGGGACTGTCGATGCAAGATAACGTGCCCGGTGTGGACCTGTCGCCTTGGTTTACCGGCAAAGAAGGCACGAAGCAAAGCGACATCCTGCTGGGGCTGTGGACCTACCGCGGACTGTACGATGGCCAG
>JANQFT010000453.1 GCA_028277685.1 Phycisphaeraceae bacterium | reverse complement strand
ACCGTCGAATCCGTTGTGTAACAGTTGATGGGCCTGACCATCGGTGAGTTTGCCGCTCATGGCGATGATCTTGGTCATTTGCAGATCGCTGGATTCCCGCACGTTGCGACAGACTTCCACGCCCTCGACATCGGGCAGGTGCATGTCCAGCAGCATCACGTGTGGGCGGAACTTCTCGCATTCGATGCCGGCGCTAAAACCGCTGGCGGCCGTGCGTACATCGTAGTTGGCTTGTTCGGACAGCACTTGCGTGAGGGCGTCGACGATTTCCTGTTCGGTGTCGACGATGAGCACGCGGGTTTGACCGCTACGCAGACCGTCCATCGGGATGTTGTGCTGTTTCATGAAACGGATGAGGGCAGGCATGGGGATCCGCCGGTCCTTGGAGCCGGGAATCCGGTAGCCGCGAAGCTGGCCCGAATCAAACCACTTGCTCACGGTGCGTGGCGCAACGCTGCAAATCTTGGCCACTTCACCCGTTGTCAGCACATCTTTCTGACGGGGCATGGATAATCCTTCTCCAGTAAGGCAGGGCCGGCTCGCTCCGCACCGGCGACACCTACTACATCGGCGGTTGTGGTGGCGTGGTTAAGCTGACCCTAACGAAATATCCGGTTGTAATGATGAAAGGCATTGAGGCACTAAGGCATTGAGGCACAAAGGCGGATAGGGGCGGTTACCAGTATCAAATGGTTACCTTTTATCGGGTCTTGGTGGCAATCTGACCGATCCAGTAGAATTGTGGCCTTAAATCCGTCGCCCATTGCAGGGATATCATCCATGAACATCGTTGTATGCGGCGCGGGACAGGTTGGCTCACACGCGGCGGAGGTGCTGATTGCTGCCGGCCACGCCATCACCCTGATTGATGATTGCGCCGAACGTATCGAGGCGATTGAGCAAAACCTCGACGCACGGGTGTTGATGGGTAACTGCGCCAATGCGGATGTGCTGCGTGAAGGTGGAGCCGGTAATGCTGACCTGCTGGTCGCGGCGACGGGTGTGGATGAAATCAACCTGTTGACTGCTTCGCTGGGCAAAGGTTTGGGTGCAAGCAAGACGTTGGCGCGGGTGCATCACAGTGCCTACTTCGACCAGCGGGGTCTGGATTACCAGCGACACCTCAATATCGACCAGATCATCTGCCCCGAATTCACCACCGCACAGGCGATTGCGGCCATGCTGCGAAATCCCGGTGCGCTGGCGATTGAGAACTTCGGTCGCGGCAAGATTGAGATGGCGGAACTGCTCGTGAAGCCACAAGCGGCGGCGGTGGGCAAGACGTTGATCGAACTCGGCCTGCCCCGCGGTGTGCGCCTGGTTGGTATTGAGCGCGGCGGACAAGCCCTGCTACCCGATGCCAGCACCATCATTGCCCGCGGTGATGCGGTCATCCTTGTGGGCAACACCGATGTGATGCCCAAAGTCCGCAAGCTGTTCGGCAAAGGCAACAGCGGTCGTCAACGGGTGGTGATCATGGGCGGCTCGTCGATGGCGGTTTGGTTGTGTCGTGCGTTGCATGAGCGCGGCTTTGCCATTCGTCTGTTCGAACCCAATCGTCAGCGGGCCGAAGCGCTGAGTGAGAAACTCGAATGGGTCACGGTGATCTGCGATGACCCGACCGACCAATCGGTGTTCGATGAAGAGCACCTGGCCGATGCGGATGTGTTCATCGGCTTGGCGGAAGATGACGATGAACACAACATCATTACGTGTGCCAGTGCCAAGAGCATGGGCATCAAACAGTCGATTGCGGTGGTGCAGAAGCCTGCGTACATGCACTTGCTGCGGCCGATCGGGATCGATGCGGCGTTCATCCCGCGTATGTTGGCAGCCCGCGAGATCATTGGTGAACTGGCGACCGGTTCCCTGCTGAGCGTGGCGTCGTTGGCACAGGGCGTGATCAACGTGTATCGCCTGGTCGTGCCGGCTGAAGCGCAGCATGTGGGCAAACCGCTGAAGGAACTTGGCATCACCCCGCATTGGATGATCGCCGCCATTCAGCATGGTCATGAAGTTTTCGTGCCCAGTGCGGATGACTACCTTTCGGCCGGTGATGTGGCCCTGGTGGTAGGCATCAGCGGGACGGAAGACAAATTGAAGGGATTGCTGGCAGACTAGGCAAAGTCGGAAGTGGGAAGTTGGAAGGCGGAAGTGATATCCGAGGTGCGATGCTGTGCGTCGTAACTCGGCTTAGCCAAGACAACATGCTTCAACGAATTAACGAATTAACGAATTAACGAATCACGAAACCCATGAACTTCCGTTACGCCCTCAACCAGTTCTGCTTGCTGATGCTCGTGCTGAGCGGGTTGCTGGCGTTGCTCTGTGTCGGCGCGGTGATTGAAGCGTGGTATGGCAATGTCACCGAGCACGGCGCAGAATGGGCGCTGCTGATCAGTGCGGGCGTGGGTTTCTTGGGTTCGGGGGTGACGTATCGTTTGACTCGCACGAAGCGCACGACGTTTGGTCGTCGTGAAGCGTTGTTGCTGGTGGCGATGAGTTGGCTGATCGGCGCGGCACTGGGCGCGTTGCCGTTCTGGATCTGGGCGCAAGGTTGGGCGGAGTCGGCGGAAGAACATCCGTTTGCCAGTTTCATCAACTGCTACTTCGAAACGATGAGTGGGCTGACCACGACGGGCGCGACCATTCTGACAGACATTCCCTCGGTGCCGGAAAGCCTGTTGATGTGGCGGGCGCTGACGCACTGGCTGGGTGGATTGGGCATTGTGGTGTTGTTTGTCGCGGTGCTGCCTTCGTTGGGTGGCAGCGGGGGCAAGAAGGTGTTTCGCGTGGAAGCACCCGGCCCAGCGCAGGAGGGCGTGCGACCCAGTATCCGTGATACCGCGCGGATGTTGTGGATCATCTATGCCGGGCTGACCATCGTGCAGGTGATCGCTTTGCGGATTGCCGGCGTCCCTAATTGGTACGAAGCGATCTGTCACACGTTTGCCACCCTCGCCACCGGCGGGTTCAGCACGCACAACGCCAGCGTGGCTGCTTACAGCAGTGTGTGGGTGGATGTGGTGATCGTGGTGTTCATGTTCTTAGCGGGCGTGAACTTTGGTTTGTATTACCAGATCATGCATGGCCGCATCCGCAATGTGTGGCGCGATACCGAATTCCGTGTTTACGTTGGTCTGATGCTCGCCGCGAGCGCGATCATTGTGTTGTCGCTGGTGATGTCGGGCAGACCCATCGCCACCACGGGCGGAGAAACGGTTGACGCCACACTCGGCAACGCGCTGCAGTATGGTGTGTTCACGACGGTGTCGATTCAGACCACCACGGGATTCTGCACCGGTGATTTCGACAGTTGGCCTTTCGCGACGAAGGCGATTCTGCTGGCGTTGATGTTTGTCGGCGGGTCGGCCGGCAGCACCGGGGGCGGAATCAAGGTGATTCGCGTCTGGGCGGTGGTGAAGATCATGTGGGGTGAACTGGAACGTGCGTTTCGCCCGAACGTGGTGCGACCAGTGCGGATCGGCAATCACGCGATCGACACCGACATGCGGTTGAGCATTCTCGCGTATGTGTTCGGCATCGTGATTCTTTTTGGTTTGGGCGCGGGGGTGCTGATGGCCATCGAAGGGGGCAACTGCGATTTCAAAACCGCCGCGACAGCGTCGGTTGCCACCCTGTGCAACATCGGTCCGGGCCTGGGGAAGGTGGGTGCCTCGCAGAACTACGCCTGGTTCAGCGATGGATCGAAGGCGTTCATGAGCCTGATGATGGCGGTGGGGCGTTTGGAAGTGTTCGCCATCCTGGTGCTGTTCAGCCCACGTTACTGGCGGGGGGATTGAGGCGGGGGGGGAAGGCAACGAGGCATTGAAGCACGAAGGCACGTAGGCGGCTTTGGGGTGATGGTGCTGCGGGGATTTCTTCATCATTTATAGTGTGATTTTCCGATACCCCGAAAGGGTGTGTTGCGCCTGTTAGGTCTTCGTGCCTACGTGCCTCAATGCCTCGTTGCCTTCTTCAGGAGACGCTTAGCATGACACTTGCAGACCGCCGCGATGCCTTGCAGATCATCGCCATTGGCAGCCTGCCCGTGATGGGGGCGGCGGCGTACATGGCACATCTTCAGGGTGAGCCGCCGATCAACCTGGCGGTGGGCGTGGTGGCGGTGGTCGCGGTGGGGGCGATGCTGGGTTGGTATCGGTTGAGCAAATTTCTAGAGATGTGGCACGCAGAACGTCGGCGGCGCAGGCGGATTGCCCGTCGCTATCGCCTGGTGCGACACACGCTTTCGATCACCTGCGGTTGCGGCACGTTGGCCAAACCCCTGCCCGGCACGCGCGATCGCTACCGTTGTGACGGCTGCAGTCAACAGTGGGCGACCAGCCCCCATCGCCTGCGCCCCCTGCGCGAATACCTCTGCGACGCGGACACTCCCTGGCCGATCTGAGCAGCTTGCGGCTTGTATCTTACGTGGATGCAATTCCGCACTCCGCATTCCACACTCCGCATTTTTGCCTTCTATACTGACGAAACACATCACCCCGTCTCAAGAGGGCTACTCATGATACTGGCCGCACTCGATCGACATCGTGATTATGGTTTGCTTGCTTTGCGTTTGGCGCTGGGCGCAGTGTTCGCCTACGCACATGGCTGGGGCAAGATTACCGGTGGCCCTGAAGCGTGGGAAGGGCTGGGCAAAGCGATCGGCGTGCTGGGCGTGCCGGTGTTCGCGCCGACGTTCTGGGGCTTCATGGCAGCGTTCGCTGAGTTCGGCGGATGCATCCTGCTGATGCTGGGCCTGCTCTATCGCCCCGCGGCGTTTATGCTGTTCTTCACCATGCTGGTGGCCACCGTGCTGCACTGGCGCGAAGCACTGCCTGAAGGCATGACGGCCGAGATGCACTTCCAACGCGTGGTCAGTCGCCCACTCGAACTGTGCATCGTGTTCGGCGGCATGTTCCTGATCGGCCCGGGCAAGATCAGCCTGGATCACGTGATCCAGCGCATGTGGAAACGCCAAGCCACAAACACCGAACCCTCGGTATAAAGCAGCGGTCATTTGCGGCGACCGGGTGACGGCTCGAACACAAAACGTTCACCAGTCCAGCGATAGAATCGGATGGAGCCGTTGGGATTGGTATCACCGTGAAAACTGGCCTGCGTGCCGACTGGAAGTACGGGCAGGGCGATTGCCGCGGCATCCGCCTTGGCTCCCAGCTCAATACGTTGAAAGTTAGCTGTGGCATGAAATGTCATTGGTGTGGATTTTTCACCGGGTAGGCGAATTTCGTGAAAATAGACCACCGCGGTGGGCAAGCCGTGTTCGTCAAGACGGGTGATGTTGCGAACTGTGAGTACGCGTTTCTCATGGTACCCTTCAGGAGCGCGCTGACCGCTGTGCAGCGTATGCCCCTCGTGCACGATCAGTTCCGCCTGAACGATCGCGTGGTGTTTTTTGGGTGATAACCACAGTGTCAGCTTGCCTTCGTCGAGGGCCGCTCTCAGGCCGATCGCGCGTTGCCCATTGATCTTGCGGTTTCTCACGAGGCGTGGTGCCGGGTCTGTCTGTCTGAGGAATACGCTGTAGGGTCGATTCGTGACCTGCATGTGCAACAGATGTCGATACGACTGGCCAATTGACAACGCCTGCTTCTGCGCTTCGGCCAATTGCTGCGTGATTTGTACCGATGGCTGTTCCGTCAATCCCGGCGGCTCGACCAGGTACCAGAACACCTTGCCATCGAACACGCGTGTTTCACGTGCTGCCGCAGCTTTGTTGATACGACGGGATCTCATATTGCCCCACAGTCGGCGAGTGGCAATCACGTGTTCGTTCTGACGTCGTAGTTCGAAGTCTTCCAGGGTATTGTGCCCACGCGATCGCGCCTTGATCGTGCCTGACAACACGAGATGGGCACATTTTTTTTCGCGGCTGGTGATCTGATCGATCATATCCCGCACCGTGGGCTTTGCGGGTTCGCGGGTTGTGACAGGCGGCTGGGCTTGCGTAGCCCCAGTCACTGCCAGAACCCATACGAGAATGATGCCCAGCGTACGTGTCATACCATCTCCTGTGACACGGCCAGTGCTACGGGGTTGCTGATACGCGGCCTTATTCACGCTTGTGCCATACATCTAACATCTATAAGTATGCATCGCGCGATGCGACCCCGATGCTATACTGTAACACATGCAGCGATTCAGCCTTTCAGATCGTGTGCTCGATAACAACGTCGAGGCAAAAGACTTCGTCAAACGTGGCAAGCCACGTTGGCTCCGCGCTCAGATGCCGCACGGGGAGGGTTACTCGAACCTGCTGAAACTGGTGCAGGACCACAAGCTTCACACCGTCTGTGAAGAAGCCAAATGTCCCAACATGGGCGAGTGCTGGCATCACGGCGTGGCCACACTGATGATTCTCGGTGAAACCTGCACGCGGAGTTGCGGTTTCTGCAATGTGAAAACCGGTAAGCCTCCCGTACTCGATACCGATGAACCACGTCGTGTCGCCGAAGCGGTGCGCATCATGAACCTGAAGTACGTGGTGATTACTTCCGTCAACCGCGATGAGTTACCCGATGGCGGTGCTGCCATCTGGGCGGAAACGATCCAGCGCACGCGCGAGCTTTGCCCCGACACGCAGATTGAAGTGTTGATCCCCGATTTCTGTGGTGACTGGGAGGCGCTGCAGATCGTGCTCGATGCGAAGCCACAGGTGCTCGGGCACAACCTGGAAACGGTCAACCGGCTCTACCCCGCCGTGCGGCCGCAGGCAAAATACGAAAGATCGATCGAACTGCTCCGCCGCGCGCGCGAGCAGGGGCACGCCACCAAGACTGGCATCATGGCGGGCATTGGTGAAACGGATGAGGAAATTGATCAGCTTATGCGCGACGTCGTGGGCGCCGCTGACATCATGACGCTGGGGCAATATCTGCAACCCACAGCCAATCATTTACCCGTGGCACGGTGGGTCACGCCGGATCAGTTCGCTGGGTACAAACGTCTTGGCGAAGACATGGGCTTCAAACATGTGGAGTCGAGTCCGATGGTGCGCAGCAGTTACCACGCAGACCAGGCGGCCGGAGCGGCGGGCGTGCGGTGATGGTGACGCTTGCGATCCGCAGGAATCGTGTACCCTGAGTATCACATCGACGAAAATCAAAATCTTCCGCTGCTGAGTAGTCTGCCGGATCGTTCAGCAGTTTTCTATTGGTAGACATGGCTGTACGGTAGTTTGTCCTGGTCAACTGCCTCGGAACATACCGCTGTTGCGGAATGAAGCGGGAGGCGCACCCATGGCTTTGGCGAACGCCTTGGTGAAGTAGTTTGCGCTGGTATAGCCGCATTGTCGCGCGATGGTTTTGATGGGCAGGTCCGTGGTTTCCAGCAGGTTGATGGCCATGCGCATACGATGGTGCATCAAATATTCACCCGGTGAAACGCCTTCGCTCTGGCTGAACAAACGCGAGAAGTGGAAACGGCTGTAGCCTGAGGCCTTGGCAATGTCTTCGGTGTTGATTGGCTGGTGATAGTGCTCAGTGACAAAATCAATCGCGCGTTGTATGGCTGGCTGACGTGGCGTGCGCCGTTGCGCGAAATCAGTGGGTTGGGCCAACTCCATGAGTTGCATGGCCAGTTGGTACGCCAGGGAAGAGGCATGCCATGCTGAACGAATGTTGCCAGCCAGAATATCCGAAACGATCTGTGCCGCGCAGGTGACCGGGGGCGCATCTTCATCCAACGTGAGAACTGGCCCGAGCTTTGCCACGGCCGCACGCCATGCACGCACAACCTGCTCACCATTCATACACACCCAGAAGAACCGCCAACGCCCATTGGGTGGTAGCCAATAGCGGTTGTCATATGGAAAGTGCAGGCACATGGCCTGACCCGGCTGGACGACATGACGCTGGGTTTCGTAGCGAAGCATGCCTTGCCCGGCAAGGGTGTATTGAAAAAGCACGAATTCAGCTTTGCCGCGTTTGGTGCCATGCCAGTCGTAACCCG
The DNA here is from genome assembly GCA_028277685.1 of Phycisphaeraceae bacterium. Classification (GTDB taxonomy): domain Bacteria; phylum Planctomycetota; class Phycisphaerae; order Phycisphaerales; family Zrk34; genus JANQFT01. The sequence goes on along the minus strand of JANQFT010000453.1, from coordinate 6,154 downwards.
GATCGCGTTGTTCTTCCACGCCACCACTGGTCAGCATGGCGTGAAGGCGATGCGGCATCCGCGCGCAATCGACCGCACGTGCCCCGGGTTTGCGCTTGCGGCGAAGTTGTCGCACGATTTGGCACATAATCGCCAATCATTACCATTTTTATTTAATTACTGGGTGATACGATGTCGCACAGTTATACCTGAATCAGGATTTCGGAGCGATCATCATGTCACTCAAGGTAGCATTTATTGGCGCGGGCAGTGTCGGGTTCACCCAGAAGCTGGTACGCGATCTGCTTGCCGTGCCCGAGTTCGTTGATACGACATTTGCCCTGCACGATATTTCGAAGCTGAACCTGGACATGATCGCGCAGATCCTTCGCAAGGACATCAAAGCGAATGGTTTGCCCGCGAAGGTTACGACATCACTACAGCGTAAACGTGCTCTCGAAAATGCGAACTACGTGATCAACTGTACGCGCATCGGAGGCCTTGAAGCGTTCGCAACCGATGTGGAGATTCCCCTGAAGTACGGCATCGATCAATGCGTGGGTGACACGCTTTGTGCCGGCGGCATCATGTACGGCCAGCGAAACATTCCGCAGATGCTCGCGTTCACCGCCGATGCGCTGGAAGTGGGTGCCGATGGTTGCATGTTACTCAACTACGCCAACCCCATGGCCATGAACACCTGGGCCGCGCTTGATGCGTATGACCGCGGGGAAGGGGTGTTCACCGTGGGTTTGTGTCATGGTGTGCAGGGTGGGCATCGCCAGATCGCGAACGTAATCGAGCGCGTGGTCAACGGTCGCAAACGACCTGGCTCGAAGGGATACCGCACAGTATCGAAGCAGGATGTCGACATCATCTGTGCGGGCATCAACCACCAGACGTGGTACATCAAAGTTCAGTTCGAGGGCGAAGATTGGACGGATCGATTACGACAAGGTTTTGAACAGCACCCGCATTTCAGCAAGACGGAAAAGGTGCGCATCGATGTGTTGCGTCGCTTTGGGTATTACTCGACGGAGTCGAACGGTCACCTTAGTGAGTATGTGCCCTGGTACCGTAAGCGCCCGAAGGAGATTCGGCGGTGGGTCAGTCTGGACAACTGGATCCATGGTGAGACTGCCGGCTACTTGCGCTATTGTTTGCAGAATCGTCATTGGTTCAAAACGGAGTTTCCGCAGAAACTTGCCGATGCAGGCAAACCGATCACGGCTGATCAACGCAGTGAAGAACATGGTTCATACATCATCGAAGCCATCGAAACAGGACGCACATACCGCGGCCACTTCAACGTGCGGAACAATGGGGCGATCAGCAATCTACCGGACGATTGCATTGTGGAAGTGCCGGGCTACGTTGATCGCCACGGCATCAGCATTCCGCGCGTGGGTGAACTGCCCGCAGCGTGCGCAGCCACGTGCCAGGCATCGGTCAATGTGCAGCGTATGAGCAAAGACGCAGCCGTGGCCGGCGACGTGATACTGCTCAAGCAGGCGATGCTGCACGATCCGTTGACGGGTGCGGTGCTCAATCCTGAAGATATCTGGCAGATGACGGATGAGATGCTGATCGCGCAGTCGAAGTGGTTGCCCAACTACCCCCGGAAGATGATTACCCAGGCCAAGCAACGGTTGGACAAGGCCACACGCAATGGCACCCGGGTGAAAACAAAAACTTGGCGCGGCGCTGCGCGCCGCGCCAAGTAAAATGATCATGCGTCAACTGCAGTTCAGCGGCGACGGCGTAGCAGCGCGATACCGCTGATGCCCAGCATGGCCATGGTGGCCGGCTCGGGAATCTCGAAGGTCACGGTGTAGACATCGCTGTCGCTGTAGGTACCGCTGGTATCGCTGAAGTAGAAACTCAGCGGGTAGTCCAGGACGGCGGGGTTGAAGTTGGGATCGTTGGAATCAACGTGCCAGGTCAGGTGCTTGTGCGGATCGGGCGTGGGGAGGTCGTAGCTGCTGCCGACCAGGCTCAGCCCATCCCAGATCTTGAATGCATCCGGCACCGAGGTGAAGTTCACGACGATGTCGGCCACGGCGGTGTTGAGGGTGAAGATGCCTTCGCCAGGCTCATCGGCGCCCAGATCATCGAAGCCGGGTTCGGCCGCGCTCCAACCGGCCAGCGGTGGGCTGGTAATCGGTTCCAGATGCAGATGGTCATCGGTGTCGAAGTCGAGTACGAGTTTGTCGCCTGCGTCACGACCGATGATGAAGTCACCATGGTGGTGGTGATGTTGGGCCATGGCGGTGCCAGCCAGGCAAAACAGCAGGGCTGCGGTGAGACTGATGCGTACGTGGGAAGTCGTCATCTGTGTTCTCCATGCGGGTGTGAGGATGTGTGGCTAACGAGCCACCTGCGGGTCATATAAGTTATGTCGCCACTGTGGCGGCATGGAACTCCAATCGGGATCGTACGTGTCTCGGAACGCCAGCTTCTCAGCGTGACCATCGGCAAAGGCATAATTGGCCTCATCGAGATGACGATCGAAGTTGATCTGCTTGGCGGCTTCCGTCTCGGGGTTGAGCGCCCAGGTTTCAGGATGCACATGATCCGAAAGGGCATAATCACCAACCTCGGTGAGTTCTAAGAAGTAGATCGTGCCCGAAGCGCGAAAGAGTTCCGAAATGTTTTTGTAGGGACCGTTGCCCGAGACGGAGAAGTTGATGTACCCGTTCACGCCATAGCTGCTCATGCGAACGCGGTCACCGGAAGGCGGTGATCCGGTAGCGCCTTCTTCAAACCACTGCTGCCACACCAGGTCATCAGGGGGTTGGGGCCAGTCGGAACTTTTGTCGATGGGGCAACGGTTAATCAGGGCATTACCGTAGAATTCGCTGAGCGTGCCGATCCACGCGCCTTGAACGTTGGCATGCGTACCGCCGTGGGCAAGGCCGACTTCAATCAATGCTCCGCGATGGGCTGTGGCATACATCTGCACGGCAGTTCCGATCCCTCGAATCTGTGCGAGGCACTGTGTTGCTCGCGCTGCCTCGCGCGCTTTGGCTAACGCCGGCAGCAGGATCCCCAGTAACAGCGCAATGATCGCGACCACCACCAGCAACTCCACTAACGTGAATCCGCCCCACGACATAAAAAGACGGCTCGGACTGTACCGGGTCGTCTCTCTCTTGAACATGCCGATAACGATAATGCATTATCGTTAGCTGTCAAGTACAATATTCCCCATGCAGAGAAATACCGCTCAGCGGGAAGCCATTCGTGATGCGTTCGCCGACGCTGGTCGGCCGCTCAGCGTGGATGAAGCCCATGAAATCGCCCAGAAAACGCTGCCGAGTCTGGGTGTGGCCACGGTCTACCGTGCGGCGAACGCGCTGGCTGACGATGGCTGGTTAGCCAGAGTCGAACTTCCAGGCGAGCCGATGCGGTATGAGCTGGCCGACCTGGAACATCACCACCACTTCCACTGCACGAAATGCGATCGCGTTTTTGACGTGGACGGTTGTGGCCTGGATCACCACGCCCATCTGCCGGATGGTTTTGTTGTCGAATCGCATGAGGTGGTGTTGTATGGTCATTGTTGCGATTGCTCGCGCAAACGGCGGTAACGGCCTGCCCATATCCCTGCACCCAGACTGATCAGCACAAATGCGCTCGGCTCCGGTACGATGGGCTCGAGCGCCACCAACACGGCGAAATCAACCGGCGGCTGCTCGGGGGTCGGGGGCACATCCTGCAGCATTAGAGCGAGTAGGCTGTCTGCTCCCGGCGACGTAACTCTGTCCGCAAACGGATCAATCTGAAAGGCTTGGACCTGCGTAGCCTGAAAGGAAATCAGCTCTCCACGTATGGAGCGTTCCTGGACAAGGTATTGTTCCCCGTGGTGGGATGTATCGCCGGTGACCGGCGGGGCAGTCAGGGCCTGGGCACGTCCGATCGAACAGCAGATAACCAGTGCCATCGCGCTGAGGATCACCACTCTTCCATGAACCTGAAGCATCGCGTCGTCTCCGGTGGGGCGTCCGCGCAAGTCTTTCCCAGTTTCACCAACCGATATAACCAGCCCGGACGCAAGCCCCCGGAAGTCGGAAGCGAAGAACGATATTTTTGCGGATATGCCCGGGCAGTTGGATACTTCCCACTTTCGACTTCCTACTTATACTGCCTGCATGCATCCCATCATTGGCATTACTGCCGATCGTGAGCGCGGTTCGCATCGGTATCACCTGAACGCGGACTACGTACAGGCTGTGTGTGCAGCGGGGGGCGTACCGATTGTTTTGCCGCATGAAGTGACGCAGATTTCTGCTTACCTGCAGCAATGCGATGGCATCATTCTCAGCGGCGGAGACGATCCGGACACCACGCCATTCGGTGAGAAAGTTCATCCCAAAGCGGTGCTGATTGATGCGGGGCGGCAAGCATTCGAAATGGCACTGTTGGCAGCATTGGATCAGACTGACTTGCCTGTTCTGGGCATTTGCCTCGGCATGCAGATGATGGCGTTACATCGTGGCGGGCGCATTGAGCAACATCTGCCGGATGTGCTTTCCGCAGAGTATGCCCAGCAACATCGTGAGGGTGACCATCCGGTCCGGTGTGTGGTGGAAAGACATGAAAGGTTGCCTGGTCAAGCAGTCGTTCATAGTCACCATCACCAGGCTGTGGACGACTGCGGCTCGATGCGCGTTTGCGGGGTTTCGCCAGATGACGGGGTGATTGAAGCGATCGATCTGCCGGGGCGAAAATTTTATCTGGGGGTTCAATGGCACCCTGAACGAACTGATGGAACGTTTGGGGCGGAATTATTGGCCGGTTTTGTCGAGAAATGCAGGAGAAAATGAACCCAATCGGTCCAGCTTGCGTACCGCCGGAATGACGTTAGGATGATCGATTCACGCCGAATCTTGGCGAGGGAGATGGACCTCCGACCGATAAACTAAGGACCGGATAAAAACCGAGCGTCTCTAAGGCGATTCAATTATTTATCCGATGGACAGATAAGCAAATGCCTGCGCACGGGTTTGCTCGCGCTGAGTTTGACCGTTAACCTTGTCGGCGCGTGAAAATAGGTGCGTCAGGCGGACTGGTGAACCTACGGTGGCCGATGTTTTTCGGTCGTGTGGGAGAGACGCCAAGCTGGCAGATCGCTTGCAGCGCGTCGGCATGATTGGTTATGAAGGAGTCGCAGGTGAAGCTGGCAACCATGACCGCGCACATTGGTGCAACCTGGACACGTCTGATCGTCTTGGTGCTGTGCCTCGGGGGATTGGCCGGCTGCGAGATGGATTCCTATCTCGATCCGTCCGTCACTGGCCGATGGGAGTACACCCCCGTCGTCCTGCCCATTCTTGATCGGCTTGATGTCATCGAAGAACCCGAGGAAACCATCCCCGGCCTCAGCGAAGTACGCAGCAGTGATCTTATTCCCGAGGTCACTGAATATGTGCTTGGCCCTGGTGACCTGATCACCGTGACCGTGTTTGAATTGGTGACACCCAACATTGAAAGCGTGCAGACACGCCGCATCGATGAAGTGGGTTTCATTCGTTTGCCGGTGGTGGGACAGCTTCGAGCTGGGGGGTTGACCACGAAACAACTCGAACAGCGCATCATCGATATTCTCGATCCTGACATCCTGCGTAACCCGACCGTGACGGTCATCGTGCAGGAAGGTCGCCAGAAGACGTTCAACGTGCTGGGCGCTGCCGGGGCTGCGGGGACCTATACCCTGCTGAAGAGCAATTTCCGCCTGCTGGATGCGATCGCGCTGGCGCGTGACATCCCTCCGGATACCGAGAAGATTTACGTGATTCGTCAGGTACCGCTCAGTGATCTGGTGGAATTCGGCTATGAGGCTGATCGTCAAAAGCCCGGTACGCATGCCCCGCCGCTGGCGCCCTCCGCTGAGAGCGTTGGCACCAGCACCGGTCCTGTACAACCCAGCGACGATCCAGCCCAGTTGATTCTCGATCTGACGCGCGAACTCGATGGCAGCAACGGCAGCGCACTCGAGCCGACCACCGCGCCTGAGCCTGCTCCCGTGCCCATGCCGCAGGGTGATCCATCCGACGTGGCTGCTCCACTAAGTGATGCCATTGAGAGTGGCAGTGGCGGTTCAGGGCGATTCGTCAACACCGGCGGTGAGTGGGTCATGGTCGAAGCCAAGGCTCCCTCTGCTCCAACAGCAGCC
>JANQFT010000354.1 GCA_028277685.1 Phycisphaeraceae bacterium | reverse complement strand
CAGAGGAAGGTTGGCTGGGGATAGCGCACGCTGCCTTCCCATGGCAGCAGCGCGCCGCATGCCAGTTGAAGCAGCGTGGTTTTTCCCGAGCCGATAGGCCCGATGATGCCTGTCCAGCCAGCGGGCAACTGTACCGACAGCCCGTCGATGATCGGGCTGGTGCTGGTGGGATAGCCGAACGTGACGTTGTGAAATTCGATGAAAGACTCAGCCATGGTTGCGCCCAATGGGGCGTGCGGGGTGGCCGGCGCTGGCGCATGAAAAAAGACTTCAGGATGCCGAGCACACGACAACGAACCGACACGCCCGGATTGCGTGAAGAAACTCCGGACACGATCGCAAGTTCGTTGAGCGGGCTCAGTCTATCACCGGAGTCTCCATGGATGAGTGTGATGAATTCCGCAGAACATTATGCACGCGCAATGGCGGGTGGGCAATAGAGAACTGGTAGGCAGCGCGGCAACCCGCGTTGCAGGGGTGCCACCGCATGATCCGCCGAAGGCGGACAAGCGGTGATTCGCAAACCTCAGCACGGCTTGCCGAAGACGGACAAGCCGTGGCACCCGCGCGTCACCCGACTGTAGCGGCTGCTGTCCCAGCAGCGTTCCCAGAAGCCGCTGAGACAGCGGCCACTACAGGTTCTGAGAACGGCCGACACGGCCGTTGCCACAGGTGTGCGGTGCAGCGGGAGTTTCGCCCTCCCAAGCGCTACGAATGGTTCGGGTTCAATCTAAACCTTAAGGTGGTGCACCCCAAAAGCGAAATCAGTTTGTAAGTCGGGATCAGCCCCGACGGGTTTCCAAGCAAGAATGTTGGGTAGTGGGTCAGTTTGAACCGACCGGACTCCACGAGCCGCGCCCGTGAGGTAGCGGTCGACACAACCGCACGAAGAAGGCGGTATTTCCTGCGGTCCGACGACCGCTCCTTCACAGTTCGTAGGTCGGGGCCTGCCCCGACGAGTTCCCACGATGTTGGTAATGTCGGGGCAGGCCCCGACCTACGAACTGGGACTACATTCAGGACAACCATCTTGATGGACTCGCAACTGACGAAGTGTTGCTCAATGCTGACCAGAAACCGAATGTCTTTGATGAACGTGGTATCATCGGCCTGTTCGGTCGCGCCCGTTGGTTTATGGATGCTCAAGACCCCGTCGTTCACTCCACGCACGGCACTACGGTGGGATAATTACCGGCTGCAGTTGACCGGCGACGCCTGTGAGTTGAATGTTGATGTCGGTGATACGCCCCTTCCGATGGTGGCCCGCAACTGAGCCAATAAGTTGGGTCGGTTTCAGTCGACTGCCACCATCCTCACCCTCTGTCAGCGGAACTTGGTTGTTGTCAAGAGCCCGCTGCACGCTTCACCTCACCGCGCCATTAGGCGGACGGTACGTTTTCCAGTCGGGTGACGCACGGGTCTCCATGGGTGAGTGTGGCAGATTCAGCCCATCAATATGCATGCGCGGGAGCGGGTGGGCAATGGGAAAGTGATAGCAACGCGGCGGAGCCGCGTCGCTTCGTAGGGGGAGGTCACACGGCTTCGAGTTCGGTGGGTTGTTCTTCTTCGCCTTCGCCCTCGCCGGTATCGGGTTTGTATTCGTCGCCGACCGGGGTGCCGTCGAGTTTCTTGATGATGGGTTGGGGGTGATCCTTCTCCCAGTTCATCAGGGCGAGTTCCCACTTTTTCTGGACGTCTTCTTCCAGTTTGCTCCACGCGGCGCGACCCCGGCATTTGGGGAATTCAGAACAACTGAGCCACGGGCCACGCTTGCTGCGACGCAGGTTCAAGTCTGCTTCGCACTTCGGGCAGGGCAAGTCGGTTCTGAGTGGCGGCGGTGTGGGATGCTTCACGAACCCCTTCTTGTCGAGGTTCACGATGCCATCGCAATCCGGGTAGTTCGAGCAACTGAGGAATGGTCCGAAGCGGCCCTTTCTAAGGATCATGGGGCTGCTGCACTTGGGGCAGGCGACGTCGGTCGTCTGCGGTGGTTGCGGTTTACCTTCGCGATCGATCGGGGCGGCGTATTTGCAGTCGGGGTAACGGGAACAACTGAGGAACCGGCCGTTCTTGCCGAAGCGGTAGACCGTCGGGGCGCCGCATTCCCCACACTCGTATGGAGCAGGGTGGGTTTCGGCTTTGGCGTGGGCGAGGCCTTCGTGGGCCTGTTCCAGTTTCTCGCTGAACGGGCCATAGAACTTGTGGAGGAACGCGACCCAGTCGTGGTGCTGTTCTTCCACGGCGTCGAGTTCTTCTTCCATCCACCGGGTGTACCCCACATCCATAATCATGGGGAACGCTTCGATGAGTTTGTCGGTGACGACTTCGCCAAGGTCGGTGGCGTGGAAACGATTTTTTATCTTTTCCACATAATTGCGCGCCTGGATGACCTGGATGATCGCGGCGTAGGTGGAAGGCCGACCGATGCCCTCAGTTTCCAGTTTTTTCACCAGCGACGCTTCGGTGTACCGCGGCGGGGGACTGGTAAAGTGCTGCGTGGGGTCGACCTGCAGCGGCGCGAGTTCCTGATTCTCCTGCAGCGGCGGGAGGATGGCATCGTCTTCGGGATTGGGAGCGCCGGCCACTTTGTAGAAGCCATCGAACACCAGCGTGCGGCCGTTCGTGCGGAAGATGGCTTTGTGGCCATCATTCTCGGCGGCAATACGGACGGTGGTGGCATCCCACTGGGCGGGCGTCATCTGGCAACTGACGAAACGGTTCCAGATGAGCCGGTAGAGCTTCAGTTGACGTTCATCCAGGGAGGCTTTGATGCGCGGGTCGTCCGGGCTGAGCGAAACATCGGTGGGGCGAATCGCTTCGTGAGCCTGCTGGGCATCCTTATTACTGGATGAATAGAAGTTCGGCTTCTCGGGAAGGTAATCCTTGCCGAACTGGCTATCGATGTAGTTACGCGCCTGGTTGATCGCTTCGCCGGACAGGTGCGTCGAATCGGTACGCATGTACGTGATGAGACCGACCGACCCAAGCCCGCCGATGTCGATGCCTTCGTACAACTGCTGCGCGGTTCGCATGGTGGTTTGGGCGGCAAAACCCATGCGATTCGACGCGGCCACCTGCAGCGAACTGGTGATGAACGGTGCGTAAGGCTTGGCTTTGGTGCGCTTGGTTTCGATCGATTCGATGACAAACGGCGGGGCGTTTTCGATGTGGCCAACCACGTTGATGCGGTGCTTGGCCGGCCCTTTGCCGGTGGGGTTGTCGATGGTTTGCTGATCGTCGATGATCAGGCCGAGCGTCTGCGCGACGGTGATCGCCTGATCCGCGGATTTGGGTTCGAACTTCTCGCCATCCAGTTGGACGAGTTCAGCCATCATGCCGGCGTGTTCAGCCAACCAGGCGAGTTTCTCACGCTGGGTACGATCCTTCTGACCGTTCCCGTTGCCATTCGGCTTCGGTTCGGCCGCTGCCCGCCACACGGCCCATGCCTTGGCAAACGCATCGCCCTGCGCCAGGTCGGCGGTGAAGTAGCCGGTGATCTTCCAGAATTCATCGGGTACGAAGGCGTCGATCTCGCGTTCGCGCTCGACGATCAGCCGCACCGCCACGCTCTGCACGCGACCTGCACTCAGTCCCCCCGCAACCTTCTTCCACAGCAACGGCGAAACCTGATACCCCACAATGCGATCGAGAATGCGACGCGCCTGCTGGGCGTTCACCTTGTCGATGTCCAGCGGCATTGGGCTATCGAACGCTTTCTGAATCTCGTTCTTCGTGATGGCGTTGAACACCACGCGCTTGGCCTGGTCGACCGACAGGCCCAGCGATTCGGCGAGGTGCCACGCGATCGCCTCCCCTTCGCGGTCAAGGTCGGTGGCGAGCCAGATGCCGTCGGCCTTCTTCGCCGCACGCTTGAGTTCGGTGACGGTGGTGCCTTTGCCCTTGATCACCTCGTAAGTGGGGGCGAAGTCGTTCTCGAGATCCACCCCCGGCACCGGCGCTTTCACGCCCTTGGGATTGCGGGCCGGCAGATCGCGAACGTGGCCCACGCTGGCGAGCACGACGTAGTCGCTGCCGAGGTATTTGTTGATGGTGCGGGCTTTGGCCGGGGATTCGACGATGACCAATTGCTTACCGCTGGCGTCGACTTTGCGGTTCGACGTCTTCTTCTTGGTGGTTTTCTTTTTGGTCGTCTTTTTGGCCATGTTATGTTTGCCGATATCGGTCGCGTCGCCCTTTGGCTTGCAATCAATTCTTCAGGCGAATTCACCCCGATGCACGGCCCAAACCATAAGGCTGGACGGGGGCAAGAGCGTAGCCACGGCAATGGGTGGGTGTCAAGCGGACTGGTTAAGTGCTTGTTTCCGCGCATTTTGCGCTCATTGTAGGAATCGGTGAAATGTGGGGCGACTGGCGACGTCTGGTATTTTGAACGGAGCAAAACCGCCATGCGGCAGGGTTATCGACGAAACAGGATGTTCGCTCGACGCTCGACGATCTTCGACCTGGAAGGCAGGATGGACGCAGAATGGCCGTGCATTGCCATCCCATCAGATTGCAGATCGAAGATCGTACTTCGTCGATCGAACATCCGCCCAGCCGGTTTTACTCTTGTGGAACTATTGGTTGTGGTTAGCATCATCGCGTTGCTGCTGGGCATTCTGCTGCCTGCCTTGAGTGGGGCACGTGAGGTGGCCAAACAAACCACCTGTGCCGCCCAGATTCGCCAGATGGGCTTGGCCCTGGAAAGTTTCGCCAACGAGCGGAACAACTGGTACCCCATGGCCGGTGCACACATCGTGTGGGATGCGATCGACCCGGTGACCAAACGCAAATCATGGATGCAACAGCTTGCCGACTCGCAGTTACAGGGCCACAAGGACATCTTCAGCGATTGCCCCAGCTACCCCGAGGAAAGCGACTACCACTTCTTCCTGGGTGCTCGGGCAGCGTACCTGGATAAAGGCGGATTTGCCCCCCTGTTCCGCAATCGCCTGAAGTTTCCCGTCGCGTATGTGTTGTCGGGTGATCTGAATCGCAAGTTTGATGTCGAAGATGCAGACAAGGATGACTACACCCAAAGCTGCGTTGAACTCGACAACCACACCACCGGACCCTATTGGCAACCCCATCATAACGATGGCCTGAACATCCTCTTCGCCGACGGGCACGTCGCCCATCACACCAGATTCGACGCCAGCGCGATGACCTACCGCTATCGCAAAATGGAGGCATGGGAATAGTCCGGGCAAGGCAAAAGGCATTGAGGCACGAAGGCAAGAAGACCTGCCTACGAAGCGACGCGGATTTCCCGCGTTGCGGCGTGATTCAATCGTCCACGTGCTTGCCGTGCCACAGTCGCCATGCCAGGACGACAGGCCAAACCGGGCACAACAGCGTGATGAGATGGCCTCGTCCACGGTGGCTGAGCCAACCACCCGCGCTGGGCGCAAGTGCCCACGCATTCACGAACAGACCGACCGCGATATAGAGCAAGGCGAGGGCGATCGTATACCCGTTGATGAAGTCACTCATCACATGTTCCGCCACTATCCAACTGCTCACGCACCATCTCCACCCCCTGCGCAATCAGTTGATCTTTCGGCAACCCCTCGGGCTGAAGCCAATGCACATCGCGGAAGCGGCGTAGCCAGGTGCGTTGGTTTTTGGCGAAACGGCGCGTTTGGATTTTCACCTGCTCGAACGCGCGGTCGGCATCGTATTCGCCTGCCAGATGCGCCAGTACCTGCGCGGTGCCAAGTGCCTGTTTCGCCTGATGACCGAGCAGGCCCGCGTCGAGCAAACGTTTGGTTTCCGTGATCAGGTCTTCCGAGCCATCGGTGGGTCGGAACATGCGCTTCACGCGTTGGTTGATCCGCTTGTTGATCGCACTGACGGGCCATTCCAGGCCGATGAGGATGGGGTTGTGGCGGTATGCGGCCTGTGGCTTGGGACTTGAGGCTTGCGGCGCTGAATCTTCGGCTCCCCGTTCCCCGTTCCCCGTTCCCTGAT
>JANQFT010000303.1 GCA_028277685.1 Phycisphaeraceae bacterium | reverse complement strand
CGATGACGGTCAATGTTCTCCAGCACGACGATGGCGTTGTCCACCACCATGCCCACGGCGAACGCCAGGCCGGCCAGACTGATCACATTCAGGTTTCGGCCCATCACCACCATCGCGGCAAACGTGCCGATGACGGAAATGGGAATCGACAGCGCGACAATCAGCGTGAACTTCACGCTACGCAGGAACGTGATCAACACCAACACCGCCAGCGTGCCACCGATCAGCAGGTTACTGAGCACGAGCTTGATCGCCTGATCAATATAAATGGTTTGGTCGTACACCTGCTCAAGCGTGAGGTCGCCCTTCAGACCGAGTTGCTTGGCCTTCTCGGGCAGGATGTCGCGATTGACCGCGGCGATGGCTTCGCGGAAACCGGCCATGACCTCCATGACGTTAGAGCCAACTTCGCGCTGGGCGTTGATGGCCAGGGCGCGTTGAGCTTTGGAGCGGACGATGGCAAAGGGTTCTTTGTAATCAAGTCGCACGGTAGCCACATCACGGATGCGGACGACCGGATCGTTTGGCAGAGACAGGATGGTATCGGAAATCTGCTGGGGCGATTCGTAACGCCCCATCGCACGCAGGCGGACGTTCAGTTTGCCTTCCTGTACGTCGCCGGCCGAGGCGTTCAGGTTCTGGTTCCGCAATACTTGTTCAAGCCGTGTGTGGCTGATGTTGAATCGTGCCAGCTTCACCGGATCGACGCGAACCTGCATTTCCGGCTCGCTGCCACCGAGGACGTTGACTTCACTGATGCCGAGCACACGTTCAAGTTCGGTCTTGATGTTGTCTTCCGCCCACTTCTGCAGGTGGCGCACATCGAACGATTCATCGGACGTGCTGAAGATGACCCAGGCGATGTAGTCGCGGTTGTTGGGGTCGGATGCTTCGATGATCGGTTCTTCCACGTTCTCCGGGTAATCAGGAACCTGGCGAAGCTTGTCAGATACTTCACGAAGGGCAGCATCCTTATCAGTGCCGACGGGGAACTCGAGCAGGATGTTGCCGGAGCCTTGTCGGCAGAAGCTGCTCATCTTGCGGAGGCCGGGGATGCCTTTGAGTTCATCCTCTTGCGGCCGGATGACATCGTTCTCGATCTCGCTGGGGCTTGCGCCTTCCCAGGTGGTGGTGACCGAGACAACGGGCTGATCGACATTGGGGGTGAGCTGTACGGGGATCACGCCCAGGCTAAGCAAGCCGGCGAGGATGATCAGAATCACGCCGACGGAAACCTTTACCCCGTTATCGATGGCGAAGCGGATTGGGTCCATGGTGTTTGGTGCCGTTTAGCGGTTGGGGGGTTGTTCGGATTGGATCTGCAGCGGTTGGCCTGGGAACAGACGTTCGTTGCCTTCGATCACGACTTGCTCGCCTGGTTGCAGTGGTGCCTGGATGACGAAGCGGCCATTGGTCGCAAACTGGATGTTCACCGGTACGGGCACCGCGGTACCGCCACGTGCGGCGTACAACTGTGCTCCGGTATTGGTCACCTGAACTGCATCACGCGGAACGGTGATGGCTTCGATCATGTTGCCGGTGGGCAGTTCGGCATCGACACTCATGCCAGGCATCAGCTTGCCCTCGGCGTTGTCCACGCGGACCCAAACCGGGAACGTACGAGCCGTGCGATTGGCCGATGGCACGACGCGGTATACCTTGCCCTTGGGTGTGGTGCCGGATGCAGCAACATCCAGTGAAACTTCGGCATCACGAGCAAGGTGACGAACCATCGCTTCGGGCACATCGAGCACGGCATCAACCTGATGGGTGGCAATCAAGGTGGCAACCACTCCACCCTGATTGAGCCACTCGCCCACTTCAGTGGATTTGGTGATGATGGTGCCGTCGAACGGTGCCTTGATGGTTTTGCGGTCGAGCTGCTCATCGATTGCCGCCAGATCGGCCCGACGCTGGGCAAGCATGGCTTCGGCAAGAATGAGTTCAGCCTTGGTGGCAGCTTCGTCGCGCACGGCCTGGTCGAACTCGGTCTTGCTGGCGGCATCGGTCGGAACAAGCGAAGCGAAACGGGCACGCATGCGGGTGGCAAGGGCGAGATCGGCCTTCACGCGGCTGATTTGGGCTTCGGCTTCAGCAACCTGTGCTGCGGCGGCTTGGCGCTGATGCTTAAGCAGTTCGGCATCGACGCGGACAAGTACCTGCCCCGCCTTGACGATGGTGCCCGGATCAGGTGGTGCCTGAAGCACACGGCCCGGTTCGGCGGCAGCCACGTTGGACTGACTGATCGCCTGAATGCGACCGGTGATCAGCCGCTTCTGCTGAACCTGCTGCATTTCTGCCGTGGCCACACGGACAAGTGCAGGCGGTGGACCACCCTCCTGTGCGAACGCGAACTGCGTTTCAAACAAGACAATGGTTAGCGTTGCCAGCGTCATTAAAGACGCTGGCATGATTCGGTTGCGGTGTTCTGTCATGGTTCACCCGTGATCTTAGGTCATCTGGCATGCACAGCTTCGGTTCTGCGATCGATGACATACACAGTAGGCGCGATTCCCACCAGAGGCATCCCGCCAAGCGGGTAAGGTGGGAAACGAAAATGGCCGGACTGGGACTCGAACCCAGGACCCACGGCTTAAAAGGCCGCTGCTCTGCCAACTGAGCTATCCGGCCGCGAGACGCCAAGCAGGGGGTGGCTCATCGCGAAGTCCGGCATTGTAACAACCAATGGCATATGTTTCACCCCTCCCTGTTTTGGCCGATAACCAAACATGCCTTGAACGATAATTGATACAGATGACAAGATCCGCTTAAGCCTCACCAACTGCACGACGACACTACTGAGAGATCGACTCCACGTGGTGAAGTCTGTCTTGTGATCACTGGCGTGTAGTGGGAAACGTTTCATGTCGACACAACTCGCATTCAGGCAGCATGGTGGATATGCATTAATCGCAATCTTCCTGATTCTGCTTGGATCACCAAGTTTGAAGGCGGGCGAATCTGCATCAGTTCATTCCCTTGATGAAGATGCATACTTCGACATGGACCTGCACGCGCTGATGAATGTCGATGTGACTTCTGTCGCTGGTGTAGCTCAACCTTGGTTCGACACACCTGCAGCCATGTACCTCATCACATCCGAGGAGATTCGTCGCACCGGGCATCGTCATCTGGCAGAAGTACTACGTTTGGTGCCCGGCGTGAATGTGCAACGCCAGGGCAGTCATCAATGGGCGATCAGTGCACGAGGATTCACGAGTCGATTCAGTAACAAGCTCCAGGTCTTAATGGATGGGCGTGTGATATACGACCCCATCTTCTCCGGCGTGATGTGGGACGCACATGATCTGATCATGGAAGATGTTGATCGTATTGAAGTCGTGCGTGGTCCGGGGGCAACGCTGTGGGGTTCCAACGCAGTTAATGGGGTGATCAACATCACCAGTAAACGGGCTGAGCAAACCCAAGGCCTTTACCTTACCGGTGGTATCGGAACCTTGCACCGTGGATTTGGCAGCGCACGTTACGGTGGAAAACTCGGTGAATCAGTCCATTATCGCATTTGGGGGAAATACGCGAATTACGATGAATTCCCATCCATGTCGGGTGCCAAGCGTTCAGATGACTGGGACATGGCGACCGGCGGTGTGCGTGTGGATTTCGAGGCAGACCCGCAAAACACGTTGACCCTGATCGTCAACTTTCACGACAGCGATCGTATGGGCGAAAGCGTGCCTACCCCAATCCCCGGGCATTTCACCACTGCCACGGTTGAACTCGACGGACGCGCCAGTGGAGCAAACATCACCGGTCGACTTGAACACCAGACCGGGGAAGGTTCGTGGACGTTACAAACATATTTCGACCACACCGAACGCGAAGTCTACGGTGTGGATATCGATCGCAACACGGTCGATGTGGACTTCCGGCATAACTTCAACCTCAATGATCGCAACAGCATCGTGTGGGGCGCAGGTTGGCAATACACGGAAGACCAAACGGAAGACGGTTTGTTCATTTCATTCCGTCCGAAGAATAAATCGAACAATCTGTTGACTGCGTTTATACAAAACACCTACGCCATTTTTCCTGATGAACTCGCACTGACAGGCGGCACGAAGCTTGAACACAACGGTTACACCGGTTTTGAAATTCAGCCCAGTGGCCGTTTGAACTGGACGCCAAGCCAAGACACCACAATCTGGGGTTCGATTTCGCGCACAGTCCGAACGCCCTCACGATCAGACAGTCACATTCGCCTGATCGGTGCCTATGTCGATACCGGCCTGGCAGGCGGCGGTCCCGCTTCAGGCATCTTTGCGCCGGTGATATTGAATGGCGACGACAGCCTCAACGCGTCTGAAATGATGGCCTATGAAGCGGGTTTACGGCAACACATCGGCCAACATCTCTCGGTG
>JANQFT010000227.1 GCA_028277685.1 Phycisphaeraceae bacterium | reverse complement strand
AAATGGGGGGATGTCAAATGGGGATGGGGGTGTCTGGATAGGCGGAAGGGGAGAGGTAGCAGGGCTCAATTAGCAGGGCACAGGTCGGAGGGATGATGTTTCGAGTCCCTGGGTAACGAAGGTATGAATTGGTAAACACTGATCCGTCTGGAGCAGCCACTCGCCACGTATCATCTTCTGTTCCCTGTTCCCTGTTCCCTGTTCCCTGTTCCCTGTTCCCTGTTCCCTGTTCCCTGTTCCCTGTTCCCTGTTCCCAACTGCGAGTCCGCACTCCGCATTTCCCCACTACCCACGCCACCGGGCCTGGCTGAACTGCCGTCGAAAGTCAGTTGGTGTCTGGCCGGTCACACTGCGGAAGACCACGGAAAGGCGGCGTGCATCGTGGAATCCGCTGAGTTTGGCGATACGGTGGGCCGGCAGATCGGTGTTCAACAGCAGGGATTTGGCGTGTTCGACGTGTCGGCGTTCAATCTCCCGCCGAATGGTGGTGCCCAGTACGTCGGTGAATCTACCCTCGAGATTGCGGCGCGAAACACCTGTCGCAGTGACCACATCGTCCACCTGAATCGACTGATCCACGTGATCGCGGATGTAAGCGATCGCCGTGGCTACCAGGCGATCCCCGGTGCCTACGGTGTCGGTGCTGTGGCGCGCCACCACACCGCGCGGTGGCACCACTCGCACCTGGGTGACATTCTTCTGTTCACGCAGGCATTGGATCATGCATTCGGCGGCGGCATACCCCAGGCCGGTGCTGTTCAGATCGACGCTGGAAAGTTGCGGGCGCGATGTGGCGCAAAGCAATTCGTGATTCCCCGTGCCGAGCACCGCAACCTGCTCTGGCACGCTCAGCCTTGCACGCTCGCAGGCGGCCAACACGTGCTGGGCGCGATCATCATTACTGCACAGGATGCCGACTGGCAGTTCCAATGTTTTCAGCCAGTCCACCATGTGCTGCAGCACGCGATCCCAGCGTGTACGCCACCAGCGCCGGGCCATTCCTTCATATCGATCGCACCTCACGCCGCGCTCGGCCGCCAGTTCGGCAAACTGCAACGCCCGCGCGGTCGAAAAGTGCGGTGCCCGCTCACCGCAGAAAGCCAGGCGCGTGTACCCACGCTCCATGAAATGCTCAAACGCCAACACCACGCCTGCTTCAGCATCGACGCGCACACGCGTCACGCTGTCACGTGCCACACTGCCGACGCCCACGATGGGTAAGCCAGCTTGTTCGAACGGCAGGTATGCCTCGGGGGTTTTGAATCGGCCGATCACACCATCCAGCGGCCAGTCACCGCGCAACGAACTCGCGCCGGCGTCGGGCTGATCCACGGTCAACTCCAGTGGTGCGACGGTCTGGCTGAATCGACGCACGCCCTCGACCATCTCGCGGTCGAACTCGCCCACCAGATCGGCCAGCAGCAGGATGTGGGGCGTTCGGTCCATGGGTGCACCTTACCCGATCATCGGCCACTCTACGTGATTTGGATAGTAGATTGCGTAATTGAGCATCGCCGGGCCGGCGATCAGGTTGTACTTTTCACCGTGGGTCACGTGGAAACGCCCGCGAAGCTTGAGACACGGTTTTGCCCTTGAAGGAGGTATCCCTGATGACGAAACATGTTCAGACCATCACCCTGACCGCCTTGTGCATCGCGCTGATGAGTGTCACGGCCCAGGCGGGTGTACTCGCGTTTTATGACAATGCGGATGAGGGGACGCAGAGCGACTGGAAGAAGGCGGAGATCGTGGAGGTTGGTGTGGTGGCCGGCGACCTGAGCCTCAATGGCCTGAACATCTCCTCCGGCTCCGACACCATCTGGCAACGCCCCAGCAACCTTGATACGTCCACCGGTGATAACAACGACTACACCCAGTTCACCATCAGTGCCGCGTCCGGCACGATCGCGCAGATCGACAGCATCACATTCGGACACTATTACACAGGTTCAGGCACGTTGCCGACTATCCATTGGGATGTGCAGGTCGATACGGGCAGCGGTTTCGTCGATGTGGGCAGCGCGCCGGATGCGACGAGCACAGCCGTGCCATCGCCCGAAGAACCAGAGTTCGCTACCGTTAGCCTGGGACTGACGGATGTCAGCTCGGCCACGTTCAGAGTGTATGTCTACGACGATGGCGGTGCCGGCGAAAACTCCAGCAGCATCTTCACCCGCACAAAAACGTTCCAGGTGAACGGCCAGGTTCCCGAGCCGGCCTCGATGGCGCTGTTCGGTCTGGGTGGTTTGGTGATGGGGCTGCGACGCCGGGCACGCGGTTAATCCTCCAGGCGTGTTCGTTCCGCCGCGCGATGAATGATCCAACCACGGCACGCATGTTCGACGATGTGCGTGTCGTTTCGTTCTTCTTCCATGCAGAGAGCTTGCCATGACGCGCAGTTTCACCGAACCAGCCCGAACGATTCCCATCAGTCATGAAGTGGATGTGGTGGTGGCTGGCGGTGGCACGGCGGGGGTGGCGGCCGCGGTGTGTGCCGGGCGATTGGGTCTGCGGGTGATGATGATCGAACGCACGGCCCAACCGGGCGGCATCGCTTCACATGTCACACAATGGCTCAGTCGCAGCTTTCAAACCAAGGGCGGTTTTCCCTCGGAATTTCTCGAGGAAATCACCAGGCGTGGCATCTGCACCTTTCCCTACTACCGCAACGCGGAACTCGTTCCGTACTTTGATCATCTGCTCGGGCAGGCGAATGTTGTACCGTTGTACCTGGCGTACGTGGCCGCACCGATGATGGATGGAAACCGCCTGACCGGTGTGATCGTTGAAAGCAAATCAGGTCGCCATGCGATTGCCGCCAAAGTGGTGATCGACGCCACCGGTGATGGCGATGTCGCCGCCCGCGCTGGCGCTGAATTCAAGATGGGGCGTGATGGCGATGGCGCATGCCAACCGATCTCGTTAAGTCACCTGATCATGAACTACCGAGGCCCGGCACTGAATGCGGACCAGTTCGGTTCCATCTTGAGCCAGGCTATCGATTGCGCGGGTAACAACTATCAGTTGCCCTACAGTCATAACAATCGCATGCAGCATTGGCCGGGCAGTCAGCAGGCATCGCTGAATGGCAGGCCGCATGTGACCGGTTACGATGCGACCGATGCGGTGCAGCTTTCGCGGGCACTAGTCGAGCTGCGCCAACAGGCGGTTGATTTCTACGA
>JANQFT010000123.1 GCA_028277685.1 Phycisphaeraceae bacterium | reverse complement strand
ATGTGCAAATTTACGACAACGTGATCTATGGCAACGGCCGCCACGACTTGGCGATCGTGGAAGGCGAGCGCATCGTCACCGGTTACAACACGATCTACTCAACGACAGATGCCGGCCCGCGCATCAAGCATTTCGGCCGGGAGTACACTGACTTTGATGCATTGCGTGTCGACAAACCTTACGCCGATCACGGCAGCGCGATTCGCACGGTTGATACTGCACAGATCGCGCATCGCTCTATCGCCAAACGTGACGACCGCGCAGTGTTCGACCGTACCACGTGGGACAAACGCAAAGCGGAAATGATCGCCGCCACGCCCACTGCCGAACAACGCAAAGCCAAGCGCACGCGCAAGCAAGCACCGTTCGGTTTGGGGCTGGGCGAACAGGAACCGCTGCCCTGGCCCATCCCCGGGAAAATCGAAGCAGAGAACTTTGATCTCGGTGGCCCAGACGTTTCTTATCATGACACCAATCCAATGAACAATGGCGGCGTCTATCGCGATGAAGCGGTCGATATCAAACGCAACCCCAACGCCAGCGGCAAACACGTCATCGGCTGGGGCATGAGCGGCGAATGGATGGAATACACCATCGCCCCGCAAGAAGCTGGCAAACACAACGTCACCATCACCTTCGCCACCATCAAACCCGCCGCGAAGTTTCACTTTGAAGTAGATGGCAAAGATGTGTCCGGCCCAATCATCGCCATGCCAACTGCCGACTGGAATACGCTCGGCTTCATCAACGCAACCGTCAACCTTAAGGCCGGCCCACAGGTGTTGCGTCTGGTTATCGATGAAGGGCCGATCGATTTTGATGTAATGGAGTTTGTGAAGCCGTAGGTCGGACCAGCCCCGACTTACTCCCGCAGCATTCGCGCCTCAATGCCTTTTGCCTTCCGCTATTCCTTCGCAGCGAAGCCAAGGTATTCATCCAGCCAGTCGTCGCTCTTGAGCACCTGTCTGCGTTGCCCAGCGGCCTGGCGTTCGGCACGAGCCTGAGCGGATCGCATGATGCGGTTGAGAAGGATGCGGCGCACCGGATCATTCCCACCAGCCAGGCGACGTCCCAACCAGCGCCGCCACGTCGGGCAATAGCGCAGCAACAGTTCATCATCCAGACTCCAGAACGCCATCGCTGATCCGGGGTCGCCCTGACGCGCAGCGCGACCAAACAGCTGCCGATCGATGCGACCTGATTCGTGACGTTCGGTCGCAATCACCGCAAGGCCGCCTTGTTCAGCAATGCTGCGACCGAGTTTGATGTCGGTACCGCGACCGGCCATGTTCGTGGCCACGGTGATACGTCCGGGCTGACCCGCCCCGGCGACGATCTGCGACTCCTCTGCATGCTTGGTGGCGTTGAGTACCGCATGCTGCAGTTCTTTCTGCGTGAGCATGTCGCTGAGTTTTTCACTCGCGGCCACACTGCGGGTACCGATCAACACAGGCCGACCCGAACGATGCATTGCATCCACCTGCTGAGCCACAGCGTGCCAACGGTCGTCCGCATGGGCAAATACCTCATCACGATGTTGCACCCGAATGCACGGGCGATGCGTGGGAATGCGCACCACGTGCAAGCCATAGACCCGCCAGAACTCACTGCGCCCTTCCCAGCCGGTGCCGGTCATGCCAGCGAGTTTGTCGTACAAGCGGAAATAGCGCTGGAAACTGAGCCGGGCCAGCGTTTCCTTCAACGGTTGGATTTCAAGGTTCTCTTTCGCTTCAACCGCCTGATGCAAACCTGCCCGCCATGTGCGATCAGGCATGAGACGGCCAGTGAATTCATCGACGATGACGATCTTGTCTTCCTGAATGACATACTGCTTACCGCGTTGATACAGTTCGCGTGCCTGCAGGGCCTGAATGACAAGCTCTTCGCGCCTGCGAATGCCGGTCCATATCCCGCCGAGCGTTTCACCGCGCTTAGCCAGCATATCTTCACCTTTTCGGGTGAGGGTCACCTCGTGGTACCGGTGATTCACCCGATAGTGTTCGCGCTCGGTCAGTTCGCCCGCAAGTTGCGCGGCCTGGGCAAAGGCTTCGACCTGGTCTGCATTCGGCCCTTCACCGGAAATGATCAAGGGTGTGACCGCTTCATCGACCAGCACACTGTCGGCTTCATCGACAATCGCCATCGCCAACCCGCGCTGCACCAAGGGCGGCTGCCCCGTCATGCGGCCTGATTCATCCGCCACGCCACGCAACAGCATTTGCGCCAGACCAGTGCCGCCACGCTGGGCGAGTTGATCGCGCAGGAAGTCGGCGGTCACTTCCTTGTTGGTGGCGTAGGTGATGTCGGCCTGATAGGCCTCACGTCGTGCATCTGGCTCCATGTCCGCATCGACATGGGCAACGGTCAGACCGCATGCCTTGTAGAACGGGCGCAAAGTATCTGCATCGCGCTGGGCGAGAAAGTCGGTGGTGGTGACAACGTGACATCCACGTCCGCGCCAACCGGCCAGGGCAGACGGCAGAGAAGCAGACAGC
>JANQFT010000098.1 GCA_028277685.1 Phycisphaeraceae bacterium | reverse complement strand
GTCGACGCCCAGACCGAACATCGCGGCAACCTGGCAGACACGTTCGGTCGGTTGCACCGCGGTCTGCACCTGGTGGTGCAAGTCGAGGGTGAGAGGATGGATCATCAATCGTCCTCCACGGGTGGGATGAGTTCCGTCCACTTCAGGCGCGGGGGAGTGGATGTGTAGTTCAACGCCTCGATCATGCCGCGAATCTGCTGGACGTACTGACGCACCTGGTAGTAGGTCATGTTCAGTTCGCGGGCGATGTTGCGGTACGGCCGGCGTCGGACCCATACGTCGAGTGCAATGTGCCCCAGCGGCACCGGCCAATCATCGTGGTAGCGCATGACGAGTACGGCCTGGGGATCGGTCAGGCGCTTGGACAGCACGTTCAGGCGTCGCTGAACTGCACGACAAGTCACCCCGGCCACACGCGCAATGTTGTGTGGCTCCACCCCCCGACCGATCACCTGTTCGAGCAGGTTTCGGTCCGGTTCGTCCAACCAAACGGCCCTGGTGAGGACAGTTTCCGCCCACTGGCGGGCTTTTACGGATTTGGCACGAGCAACCATGGTCGGCCCCCTTTTGCCCAAATGCGTGGGACATGGCGTTTTCCACGAGAGAACACCCCTCCGGCGCCATGTTCAATAATCATTGAACTCTTGACAGATAGAATACCAAACATTAGCCTAACTTCAAGCAGAAACTCCTCGGAATCGATATAAGCACAGGGAGGTGGCCGATGACCCAGCTTGGACTGGCAATACGAACACGCCGATCGGCACTTGAACTGACCCTGCAACAACTGGCGACACAAGTGGGATGTTCGAAGGCTTATCTTTCCGCCATCGAGAATGAGCGTTTGGATAACCCGCCGCGCGAACCGTTGCTCGAACGTCTGGAAGGAGCGCTTGGCATTACCACCGGTGAACTGGCGCGTCTGGCGGATTGGCAACGGACCCCCAAGGCGGTGCGCGCTGACCTTCAACGACTGGCTGCTCAGCAACAGCAACTGCGTTGCATGTTGAAACAAGCGATGCCGGCCGAGGAAGAGGATACGGCAGGCTCGCTGGATGCGTTGTGGCAATCGGGTGAACTTCATGAGTGGCTTGAGCAGGCGCAATCCAACGTGCAGCAGGTGGTGGGCATCAGTGTGCAGGTACCGTTGATCAACAAGGTGGCGGCGGGCTATCCGACAGACTTCACCGACCTGGATTATCCCATACGTGTGGCGGATGAATATGTTTCGTGTGTTGAACTGCGTGACGCTCAGGCGTTTGCCGCGCGCGTGGTGGGGGAATCGATGTTGCCGGAGTATTGCGAAGGCGACATCATCGTGTTCAGCCCCGAGCAACCGGCCCAGGACGGCGCGGATTGTTTTGTGCGTCTGCTTCCGGATCATCACACCACATTCAAACGTGTTTACTTCGAAGATGACAAAGTACGTCTGCAACCATTGAACCCGGCATTCGCGCCCCAGGTTCTTCCTCTGGCCGACGTGGGCGGACTGTACCCCGCGGTATACCGCATGCAACGGGTCGGCGCGAAATAGAGCACGTCCTTTAATGGCAGCAACGAAAAGGGAGCGCGACTCAATGCGTCGCCAATTTCTCAATAAATGTGAGTAAGCACTTTTTTCACAGGCAGTAAAGAAAGTTTCGCACAAAGTCACGAATGCGCAGAATGCGCGCTGTTGCGAGAGGCTCTCAACGGTTAAGAATCCCGTCCCTCACCACCCAACCCGCAAGCAGATGACGGGGTTAGAATGTCTGCTTTCCGCGTATGGAGAGATGTGTGATGCGAATCGCGATTCCAGCTACGAATGAAACGTTCTGCCCGCACTTTGGTCGATGTGACGGAGTCTGGTTATGTGAGTATGACCCAGCGACGGGAAAAATTGATCGGCCGCGTACAGTCCGACGACCGCATCAGGGATGCGATTCACTTCCCGGGTGGCTGGCGGAGTTGGCGGTTAAGACGGTGGTGGTTGGTGGAATCGGTGCCGGTGCATCCGAGCGGTTAACTGAACATGGGATCGCGGTGTCGGCAGGGCACCAGGGTGAAGATTTTCACACCCTACTTTGCAGCTACCGAGAACAACCGGAAGGTCGAGCGCACCATCTGTGCCGTTCTGACGCGCATCATCGACATCACTGCAGGCATTGAATCATTCCGATGTGTCGGAGGAGAGTTTGCCGCTGATCTCGAAAAAACAACCAGACCCCACCAAGTCGGCGCTACGCGCTGCAACCGGGCGGGGCCTGGCGAGCGGGCTGCCGGCCAAGGCAACCCGTCTATAGGCGGCTGTCTCTCTCACTACACCAGCACAATTGACAATGCCGCCTATGGTCCATGATGTCGTGCGTCTTAAGCCAGCCAAGGCTCAGGTCACGCACGCTACATTCCGAAAGTGGCGCGAAGATCGCGCACACATTGGATCATCTTTACTCAGGTGTGGGGCTTATGCGCGTCGGTCAATCGACATGAATACACAAGACACCCGGATAACGTGACCCTCCGTAAAAAACATTTCTCCGCTCCAGCGTTTGCCGCGCACAAAAACACGAGAGAAACGCTTGAGCACGTTTCTCTCTCTACTCCCCGACAGCTAACTCTCTCGGTGTCTTAAACCGGCGTTCCCGCGATACCTTCTGGCCGGTAAGAGATACTCATTCTCGGATAGCTCTGTCAACCGCAAAGGGATTAACAGGTTCACAACCCAACTATAACCCACGCTTTGCGTCAGTCAAGGTAAATTCCAAGTTTACATTTCCTGCACAGCAATCCCACCTAACAAACCACTCATGAAAAACCCCGTGGACCTGAAGCAGGCTCTCACGGGGTGTGTTCTTCTCGGTCAAGCTGCACCACATTGGGGGGTGCCTGATGTTCCGGCGCGACTTAACCGTTTGGATCTTGCAGGTCTCCTGCTGCTTCGGACGGGCGACTGGTAACCGCCGTGCGCTTACGCGAACATGCGCTGAAGATAGAGTGCTCCGTCCTCGAAGGTCACGGTGCGGATCTCAAAGATGCCTACATACTGCTCGC
>JANQFT010000079.1 GCA_028277685.1 Phycisphaeraceae bacterium | reverse complement strand
GCCGGCTGGTTCTTGCCGACAGGGGCGCGATAGCCGACGCGTCCCGCGTCGGTGGGGTATTGGATCGTTGATACGAGATAGTGCCACTATGTGTTTTTGACGAGGCGTGCATTGCGCTTCTATGAGTTGTATCAATCTTATGTGCTGACAAGCCGCAGTTCGGGCGCAAAGCGTAGATGTGGTGCGAGTGTGATCTCATAATCACTAAGCCTGGTGTCACTTTTCTTGGCATCAAGCATCCAACTACGTAAGTCACCACTCAAGCGCGAATGCCAGTAATCGTCGAGCGACATGTTGTCAAGATATGAAGCTAGTCGTGCTGTGTCCGCAAGCAGGTCGTCAGTAAGCCAGTTCTTAACAACTTCTCTGCCTAAGGTATCAAGTCCAGCATCTTCAAGGTCGAGAGTTAGTGATCTTAGAACTGCTGTCCATGCTTTGAACGCATATATTTCCTGTAGAAGGATATTCATGTTGAATGCACCAGGAAAAATAAACCGATCCTTCTGGCTCAATGCATGAAAATACCTACCACTCAAATAGTGGATGTCTGCTGTGTATTCTACGACTTCTCTAGACGGTCCTGGCGGGCAGCCACGCCAGCCAAGCACTCGAGGAGTACGCAGTAATATCGCGCCCGGTTGGTCAAGCGCTCTGTGGGCCTGTGATACATATCGTGGATTACCAACCTGCTCGTTTCCATGGATAATCCGACGCAAGACATCATGTCCCGCGTAGTTCACAACCGCTACATTGTTTGCGATAAACAGAATCACATTTGGAGAACCAACCTTGGTACACCAAGGTGAAGGTCCCAAGGTGAACAAGCGTCGTCGCCAATCTTTGCGTGAAACAGGAATTGCGCTGATCCAAAGAATCGCTGGGAACCAACTCAAATGATTGAAAATGCATAGCTCAGCATCGGATCCTGAATCATTAGGTAAGCGACTCCTGATAAGCCTGAAGTTGGCGAGGGCTTTGCCAACGCGTATACGATCAAACCAATCAAACAATGCGCAGATTTCACCGTGCGTGAATTCATGCGACGATCCCAGCTTCGGCAGTAAGTTACGGGCTTGATTATCGAGTTTACCAAGGCGACCATTGCATTTGTCGCATGCCTGTGCCACCAAACTCCCCACGCCCATAGTTTTTACAGATTCAGGCCCACCTTCTGAGTTCAGAGTAGCTGTGGCAGAGAGTGCAGTGGGTGATTCTCGCCATGTGGCCCCCATCGCATATTCTTGAGATGTGCAGCGTATCAACCATTGCGGTAGTACGTGTTCTATTGTGGCAGGCTCAGGTTTGAGTCCGCAGGCAATACAGCGGCGATGCCATGGAAGATCCATAGATTCGAGCACGCGTTGGGAGTAAGGCTTCACTTGATGCCCCCGTGTGGATCAGTTGATTATCAAATCATAACTGAATGTTGACTGGCCGCATCCCGAAGAGGGTTAGTTCATCCCGTTCGGCATCGTGGTGGCTGTCGCCGTCCATCACGAAGCGACGCGACTTTGTCGCGTTGCGGTTGGAGATGCTTGGCACACTTTTCCGCCGATTGGTGATCGACGGTTATCATGTGACAGTTCCCAGTTCCCGGCTACCGGTTCCCCATGGAACAGCCCGGTCTTCGCTGCGCTCAGAGCCGGGCTTGGGTGGGGGTGCAGACGCGGAAGCGGATTGCGGAGGCGGCGGCGCAACTTGGGTATCGCCCCAACGCCGCGGCCAGGGCCACGCAAAGTGGGTGGTTTCGCAGCATCGCACTGTTGCTGGGTACGCAGGAATCGCGCAGCAGTTTGCCCGAGCCGTTGCTGTACGGCATCGAAGAATCACTGCAACAGCGCGACCCGCATCTGATGGTGTTTCGCGTGTCGGATGAAGACCTGAGTGACGACCGGTACCACCTGTTCGACAACATCACCTTCAGCGGCACCGTGATCCCCGAGCCGGCCACGCTGGCTCTGGCAGGTTGTGGGCTGTTGATGTTCGCGCGGCGTCGCTGCTGATTCATTTCTTGACCGGTGAATTGACGAGGGATTGTTTGGCAGCTCGCGCGTCAGCCGCAACTCACAGTGGTACACTACTGCAGTGAGTTAACACGTGCAGAGCTGTGCCATGTCACTGAGACTTCGCTGGAAACTTCTGATTCTGTTGATGTTCGTGGTGTTTGTGCCGCTGCTGTGTGTGCGGGCGGCGGATGCGTTGGCGATGCGCAAGCTTGGGGTGCGGGCGGCGGAGGAAAGTCGCGAACAGTTGCTTCGGGCGGCGAAGGTGCAGTTGCGTCAGGTGATAGCCGGTTACGCCAACACATTGTCGCGCGAGGAGAAACTGTACAACGTCGTACTCGATCAGCAAGCCAGGGCCATCGAGAAACGCCTGCGTCAACCGGTACCGGAGAATCCACCACCAATTTACTGGTCGGAAATTTACGATGATCCGGCGTGGCTGGTGCCGGGTATTCAGATGGAAGCGCGTGAAGTACCCAGCGTTCCGATCGATACGTTGCCCCCGAACCGGGTGACGTATCTGCATCACGTGACGCGCGAATCGCCGGGGGTAATGCGCTCGGATGTGTTGGATCAGGCGTGGAAGCTGGCGGACATGAACGAAGCGTTCGCCGCAGCCCGGGCGGTGTTTCCCGACACGCTGCTCTGGCAATACGCCACGTTGAAAGAGGGGTTACATATTTCGTACCCCGGCAGGGGTGGTTACCCGGCAGATTACGAACCGCGCGAGCGCGCGTGGTACACGCAAACCATGCGTGTGGATGAAGTGCGCTGGACGCCGCCGATGATCGATGTGACCACCGGCGCATTCACGTTCACCATGGCGCAACCGGTGCGAGACGCGGAGGGCAACGCGCTGGGGGTCACGGCGATCGACATTCCGTTGGTAAAAGTGTTGGGCCAATCACGTTTGCAGACCGCGTGGGCGGGTGATTCGCAGCGGTTTGTCGTGGTGTTCGGCCCGCCGAGCGAAATGATTCGCCAGGGCATGGAATTACCCGAATCAGCAAGCGACATCATCGAGCGGGATGAGCCTTGGCCGTTTATTTTTGCCCACAGCACCGGGCCACAGGAACAGCTCGATTGGCGGGTGCAACAGGCGGCACGCCCGTTACTGGCGGATGATCCACAAGTGATCACTGAAATCGCCAGCGACTTTGCCGACCGGCGATCGAACGTGCGCGTGCTGGAAGTGGATGGTCAGCGCATGGTGTGGGGGTATGGCCCGATGAATCCGCGCACGGCGGTATTCATCATGGTGGCGGTACCGTTCGACCGCATCATGCAGCCGGCGGAAAAACTCGCGGCTGACATCGATCGCGAAATGTGGATGAGCCTGCAGACCAGCGGAGTGATCGGCAGTATCACGTTGCTGGTGACGGGCCTGGCGGTGTGGCTGGGCAGTCGGGCGATCAGTCGACCGTTGGTGCAAATGTCGGAAACGGCACAGCGCGTAGCGGGGGGTGATCTGGAAGCGCGGGTCACCATGCAGCAACGTTTCAAGGATGAACTGCATCACATGGCCGAGTCTTTCAACGCCATGGTACCGAAACTGCGCGATCGGTTGCGCCTGCGGCATTCACTTTCACTGGCGATGGAAGTGCAGCAATCATTGTTGCCTGACAGACCACCCCATGTCGATGGGTTGGAACTTGCCGGCATCAGCATCTACTGCGATGAAACCGGCGGCGATTACTACGACTTCATCGAGTTCGAACAGTTCGGCCCGAAACGATTGGGGGTGGTTATTGGAGATGTGGTGGGTCATGGCATCGCGGCGGCCCTACTCATGGCCACAGTGCGCGGATTGTTGCGCAGTCGCGCCGCGCTGCCCGGTTCCAT
>JANQFT010000022.1 GCA_028277685.1 Phycisphaeraceae bacterium | reverse complement strand
TGTTCGCGTAACCGCCGCCGGCCTGGTAGCGATGGCGCACGGTGGCGAGTTGACGCTGTGTGCGAGCGATGGCCGACCGCGTGGTGCGCTCGGCAACGTTGTTGCGGCGATGACGGGCGGAGGCGAGTTGACCATGCAGGGCGTTGAGCGATTGCTGAAGCGTGTTGACCTCGCTGGCCATTTCTTTCATGTTCGGGCTGTTGAGGTAGTTGAACAGTGCGATGCGGTTGGTGCGGCTGGAGTAGTATCCGCCGGACCAGTCGGCAATGCGGCGATCAACCTTGTGGGAATAGTCGCTGTAGCTGACGAACTCATCGAACATGATGCAGACGAGTCGCTTGGTTGGTTTGCGTGGCTTGAAGCCAGCGGCCGACATGGAGCGGTAGAACTGATCGTAAGCCCGATTGAGCAGGTTGGCCCGATTGTCGGCCCAGGCGTAAGTGGTGTCGTGAACGATGAGGAAGCGATCGGTGACCAGCAGATGCGTTCCGCCGGGAAACTCACGGGCGAGGGCGGTAGCTTCGGGCGGTGGGGCCTGGGACATCCCCCCCAAGGACTGCGTCCATGGAAGGGCTTGGGCGATGAGTGGTGCGGTGAGGGGCACCATCGCAAGAACCATCGACCAGAATAGATGGTGATGACTCATGCGTCGCGGCGTTTGCGGAGGATCGCCCAGCAGGTGAAGCCGACGATGATCGCAGCAGCGGTGAGGGTGTAAGGCAGGTGGGCAGGTTCGAGCAGGTAATGGATGAGCGATGAGCCATCGGTGGAGCCGTGGCCTTCATGGGCGAGAGTAAGTGAAAGCATGCGATGCCCCTTGTGTGAGCCGAGTGAACAGGTGAATCAACGGTGGTTGATGGTAGATGGTGAAGCGGGGGATGTCGAGGATGGTTGGTGCGGCTCGCAGAAGCGAGACGCACCGGGAACAACGTCACGCGGCGTGGGCGATGATGACGTCGTCGGGGATGACGCCAGGGCCGAGGGAGATCTGGTACGCGGGGTTGATGCGGCGGATGGCGTTGTAGACTTCCGTTTCAGGGATGCGCCACGCGGGTTCAAGCATGCGACGGTCGTCGATGAGAATGCTGTGGGTGCGAATAGGGTGCTGGGCGATCATCGCCAGTTCCTGCATGATGGGCACGGGATGATTGCCCACGTATTGGGGGCTGATGGCGTGAGCATCGAGCCAGAACGTGGCCGGCTGATCGAGTTCACGCAGGATTTGCGGAAGGATGTCGACGGTATCGCCCCAGAGCAGGCGCACACTGGGCACATCGGCGAAGCGCTCTGTCGCCTTGACATGCAGGTTGGGATCGACCTCAATGGAGTAAATGATTTCGAAACCGAGTTCGACGGCCTTCTGTACGGTGTTGCCCTCGTAAGTGCCGGTCTCGATGAACACGGGGTTCATGTAGTTGGCGAGCATGTCTTTCTCGATGGGCATGTGCAGGCTCCGTGGTGGGCGCAGGGGAACAGCGGTCTTGAGTTATGTATCGGACGAACACCGTGAAAGACGTGAGAAAGCACGAAGCGTACTGGCATACAGCTCCGGTAAGGCATCGAGCCATCAAGGCAACAAGCCATCGAGGAGAATGCAGAGTTCAGCACCACCTTGATGGCTTGATGCCTCGATGCCTTGGTGCCTGTTACGACCAGTTCCAGCTTACACCCGGTTGCAGAGCCTTCACCTGCACACCTTCGGGCGTGAAGGCGGAGATGTCGCTGGTCAGCAGGTCGAACGTGGCGTAGTGGATGGGAATGGCGACGGGCGCACCGATGAGTTCAGCGGCCCGCTTACCCAGTTCAGGCCCCATGGTGAAGCGGTCGCCCACGGGAATCGCAGCCACATCGGGCTGATAGATTTCGCCGAGGAGTTTCATGTCGCCGAAGATGCCGGTGTCGCCGCAGTGGTAGAAGGTGAACTCGCCCATGCGGATGATCAGGCCGGTGGGTTGGCCGGTGTATTGTCCATCGTAACTGGAAGAGTGAAACGCCTGCGTGAACGCGATGTATCCGAATGGCGTGTTGATCTTGCCGCCAGGGTTGCCGGGTTCGAGTTTGGTGATGCCTTGATCGCCGAGGTAATTGCACACCTCGAACGCGCCGTAGCAGGTGGCGTCGTTGGCTTTGGCGATCTCGACCGCATCCCCCACGTGGTCGGCATGACCATGCGTGAGCGCGATGCAGTCGCAGGTGATGTCTTCGGGCTTGTGTTTGGCCAGCGTGTTGCCGCTGAGGAACGGATCGATCACCAGTGTG
Source organism: Phycisphaeraceae bacterium (assembly GCA_028277685.1). Classification (GTDB taxonomy): domain Bacteria; phylum Planctomycetota; class Phycisphaerae; order Phycisphaerales; family Zrk34; genus JANQFT01. Next base: position 1,712 of record JANQFT010000022.1, on the reverse strand, counting down.
TGCGACCCATCGCTGAGCATGAATCCGGAGTGTCCGAGGAACGTGATGGTGATGGCCATGCTGATAACCCCTGAACAGGTGATACGACAACCATTCTATCATCCATCCCGGCTCACGGCTGCCGGTTCCCGGTGACGGTTTACTCCATCACGTACTTCTCGCTGAGGGCGACGTAATCTTCCACGCAGCAGTCGTCGAGGCACGCTTCGATGATCGCGCGGCCGCCGGGTTCCAGGTCATCTTCAAGGAACTTGTTCAACTGCTGGACGAAGAACTCCTTCAGTTGGGAAGCACCCTGGTCGTACGCGGCGGAGCCGACTTCGGGTTGCGTATCCACTTCAAGGAACCAGTGGCTGATCGGCGTGCCTTCCACCTGCAGCGAATCGAGCGTCCAGCCGGCCAAGCTGCAACGGGCGGGCTTGACCTGTTCGGGTCGGAACGACGCGTGGCCGCGGCGGGCGAGATATTCACGGGCGATCCACTGCGGCATGAAGCCCACGTGCCATGCCCCAATGTGCTGGTTGGGCAGCAGCGTAAACAGCGTGTCGGTGGTCGACATGATCTGCCGGAACAACAGGTTTGCCTGGTCCACGCGGCGACCGGTGGCGAACGGCCAATACGAGCCGACACCTTCGCTGGTCATGCCGGTGGAATCAACGATTGACGGGTTCGCATGGCCACGCGGGGCGACCAGCCGCCACAACCAGGCCAGGCTCGGGGGCAGCAGGTGTATCAGACCGAAAATGCCATACGAAGGATGCTCCGCTGTGCAGGGCGGCGTGCGAACGCCGAAGCTGCGAATGTCGACGGTGACCGCACCTTCCACCACACCAGGCACGATACTGCGCGGCATGACCACGCGCGGGTTGGGGCATGGCTCGCCGGGTGCATCCTGAATGTGTTCCCAGATCAGTGCGCGGCTGTTCGGCACGGCATCAATGTTCAGGAACAGCAGAGGATCGGGCGGGTTGACGGTCAGGCCTTCCAGGTGTGGATCGGTGCCATACTCATCGATGTGGTTCACGCGGACGAACCAGGCATCTTCCGCATCCATCAGGGTGAGCTTGCGTTCATCGGTTTGCAGGCCGGTGTGGCACAGGGCCATGTCGTCGGTCACCGGGCGAAGCTCGCAGCCACGTGGCAGGGCCAGATGGCGTTCCTCTTTGCTCACCACATTACGTCCGATGAGCAGACGGCCATCGTGCTCGCGGTGGATATGTTCGAGCATTTCGCTTTTGCCACCGCCGGACGCACCTTCGTGCATGATGGTCACGTGGTTGTCGTAAGGCGTGACGACCACAACTGTCGAGCAGTGGGCGGTGACCCAGCCTTCCTTTTCGCCGAGGTTGATCAGCACGCCGTAGATACCCTTCTTGGCCGATGGCCCGGGATAAAGGTTGTAGCTGAACAACTCGTGCAGGTCGTCGGTGCGGTGATGCACCACGACTTGTTTGCCATCAAAATGGGTGTGGCGGAACGGCGGGGCGACGTAAATGATCGCGCGTGGCTCAAAACCATCCGGTACTTCCTCCGGCTTCAGCATGCCTTGCAGCAATGCCAAACCCATGGCGAAGAAACCAGCGTTGGCCGGCGCGATCACCAGGGCATCGAGGCCTTTGCTAGGCGAACCGGCGATGAATGGAAACATCGCAAGGTCTTGCTGTTTGAGCCATGCGTAGGTTTCGTCACGCAGGGGTTTAAACGGCTTGCCG
>JANQFT010000601.1 GCA_028277685.1 Phycisphaeraceae bacterium | reverse complement strand
GATCGCCTTCCCCGTGGTGGATGAACATGGCTAGTACGTCGGCGTGTTCGGCATCGCCGATGTGCGGCAGTTTCTTTACGACAGCACCATGGCTGAACTGGCCACCGCGGAGGACCTGGCCACCCCCGCCCCGCCACTCACCCTCGACACCGTGCTTAGCGAGGCGATCGGCCAGTTCGCCGAAGTCATCTGGGAAGAGCTGCCCGTGGTCGACCCGGACGAACCGGACAAGATCGTCGGTCTGATGCGCCGCGGCGACATCATCGCCTCGTACAATAGACGACTGATGACCATGCGCACCGCACGTCAGGCGGAAGGGCTTTGATCCGACGCTCCCTCTCCCTTGCAGGGAGAGGGTTGGGGTGAGGGTAGGAACCTTGGCATATGCTCATGCCATGATCCATCCCCCTCACCCGGCCTCTCCCCCACTTGGAGGAGAGGGGACTGAGCATCTCCATGTCCAAACCAACGTCCAACTCGTTCGCGTTCACTCCGGCCATGCGACTGCGATCCCGCCGGCAGTTTGATCATGTGTTCGATGGGCGTTGCAGTACGTTCACCTATCCGCTGCGCGTTTATGCCCGACCGAACGATCTTGAGCACTGTCGGCTTGGCCTGGTCGTCACCCGCAAGGTTGGTTCTGCGCCCGCGCGGAATACTGCCAAACGGATGTTGCGGGAATCGTTTCGCCTGTTGCAGCATGACCTTCCGCCGGGCTACGATCTGGTCATTGTGGTGGCGCGTCATGAGCGTTTGTCCCTGACGGAATATCAACACCTGCTTCAACGTGCGGCCGACCAACTGCATCAACAATGGACCAAACGACCAACATCCACGTGAACTCAGATGGGTGCCACGATTCATCCGCTTCAGCGGTGCGTCGTGCGCTGCGTGAATCACTTTGTCGCATCATCATCGCGCTGGTCTGGTTGTATCGCATCACGCTTGGTCCAGTGCTCGGCGGCCAGTGCATCTATCAACCCACCTGCAGCCAGTACATGATCGATGCCGTCCGCAAACACGGCCCGATCCGCGGCGCGTGGCGCGGGATCAAACGCATCTCCCGCTGTCATCCCTGGGGCAAAGGCGGCTATGATCCTGCGTGAGCAAGCGGCTTGAGTCGTCGGTGTGATGGTTCGATAACACTTCCACGGACCGCGAAGCATGAAGATCGTCAACGACATGATGCAAACCGTCAGACGGCTGATCACCCAACCGACCAGCCAGATGTCGATCTGGCAACGCCGGGCGCGTTGGTGGATCGACCTGGGCCGCCACGGTGCCCGTGAACTGCATCACGATCGCGCCGGTCAGATGGCCGCGGCCTTGACGTACCACACGCTGTTCAGCCTGGTGCCCACCATGGTGCTGATGCTCGTGGTACTGCAGGCATTTGTCAGTGATGCCGACCGCGAACAGTTCAAACAGACGATCGTTGCCTTCGTCGCGCCGCTGCAGGCAGAAGATCAGGCCGTGCTGGATATCGATCCACCCGACCCAAGCATTCCACAGCGGGCAGAAACACACAATCAGATCACGATTGAAGCCCAGGCACGACTGGAGGCCGCGAAGAAACAGCAGGAACAACTCGAGGAACGAATCAACGAATGGATAGCCCAACTGGAATCTGTTCCATTCGGCAGCATCAGTACCGTTGGTGTGTTGATCTTCCTTTGGGGTGCGACCAGTTTGCTCGCAACCGTCGAACGTAGTTTCAACCTGATCTATGGGGCGAAGCAGTCCCGGCCGTGGTACCTGCGTATGCCGTTGTACTATTTCACGGTCACCGCTGGCCCCATGATTCTCATCGGTGGCCAGGCAGTCCAGCGCAAACTATTGACTACCCTCGATGCGGGCGACTGGACCAACTGGCTCTACGGCCCTGCTGCGATCATCACCCCACTCATCACCACCTGGGCGGTGCTGTTGGCGCTGTATGTGCTGCTGCCATATACGAAGGTGCGTTTGCGCCCGGCACTGATCGGCAGCTTCATCGCCACCGTGCTTTGGGTGACGGCCATCGAAGGCATGACGCTGTATGTGCGCCAGATTCTCTTCGGTGAATCCGGCAAGCTATACGGTTCGCTGCTGCTGCCCCCACTGTTCCTGCTGTGGGTTTGGGTCACGTGGTTGATCATCCTGTTCGGCCTGGAGGTCAGTTACATTCTTCAGGCCATGGAAGGTCGCACCTTCAAGAACCGTGAGAAGGAACTGCCGTTTGTCGACGTGGCTGCGATGATCCCGCTGACCGCCAGCATCGCCACTGCATTCGATAAAGGCGAAGTCTGCACCACCGAGCAACTCATCGAGCAAACGAACCTGCCAGAATCAGCGGTGGCGCGGATGCTCGAAGCGCTCGAGCAGGCCCGCATCGTCAATCATGTGGAGTCGGACGGGCGCGAGGGATACAGCCTGGCGGTTCCGGCCGAGCAGATTGAGGTCCGTCGCCTGCTCGAAGTCGGCCGCAGCCTGCTGCCCGCGCCCGATGATGCCGATGACCAACCCGCGTGGGCCACCACCGAACGCCTGCGCCGCGGTGAAGTGGCCAACGCTTCAAGCCTCGCCGAGCTGACTTAAGACTCAAAAAAACGCGTCCCCCTATAGGGGCGCACGCCGTCGAGAACATGCCGGACAAAACGGAAAATACAACCGTGCCCCCCACATAGGTCCGGGCCTGCCCGGACAGTTCGTGTAGACCATAGTCTTGCCGTAAACGTCCGGGCAGGCCCGGACCTACATTGGGTGTTGACGGTTACTTCCAACTTCGCATATCTCACGTCAAGTGTCGGACTGAGTCGGCCGATGGTGGGGTTGTATCGATTGCGCCAGTTGTGCGACCTGATTCGGGAGAGGTTATGCAGATCACAGATGCCCCGTTGGAAGTGTCGGCGACCGAGTTGCCGTGGTGGAAACAAGGGGTGTGGTGGATGGCGATCATCGTGGCGGTCGCGGTGGTGTTGCGGCTGGGGTTGTTGGTGGCGGGTCCGGCGCAGGATGTGGATCGGGCGCGCCTGCCGGATTCAGGGCGATACATCACCCTGGCGGAGAACCTGGTGGCGACGGGCAGCTTCGGCATCACCGATGAACAGGTGACGGGGCTGGTGCATACGGGGCTGCATCCGCTACGGGCAGAGCGGGGTGAACTTGAAGCGGCGAACGAACATGGTATTCGACCCGAGATCGTGCGCACGCCCGGCTACCCGGGGTTACTTGCAAGCGTAATGGCGACGGGGTTGCCGTTGACCACGGTCCTGCTGATTCAATGCGTGCTGGGCATCTGTAACGTGATGCTGGTGTATGCGATCGCCAAACGTTTGCTGAACTCGACCGTGGGGGCAGTGATCGCGGCGGCGGCGATGGCGATTCACCCGGCCTGCATCGTGTTTAACAACGTGTTGCTCAGCGAAACGCTGTTCGTGTTCTGCGTACTTTCGGGCATGTGGATCAGCCTGTTGAGCATGCAGCACAGCGCGAAACTGACGGGAGTTGGCGGCCTGGTGCTGGGGTTGAGTGTGCTGGTGCGACCGATTTCGATCGTGATCGGACCGGGGCTGGCGATATGGATGATGATCACAAAGCGCCGGTTCGCGGCGGGCCTGTTGCTGCTGGTTTGTTCGCTGGTGCCGGTGGGTGCGTGGGTGGGTCGTCAGGTGTCGGTGGGCGCCGGGCCGATGATCAGTTCGATACCGAATATCAACGCGTGGTACTACACAGCAGCATACATGAACCTGGAAGCTGCGGGGCAGGATGCGTATCACGATTGGCCGCGTGCAGTGGCGGTGCAGCACGCGCGGCTGCGGGGTGGCATTCGTGAAGGTGAAACAACACACGCGGCAATGAAGCGGCTGGCCATCGATCGTATCAAACGGGAACCGACGCTTTACGTGACGCTACTGGGGCGGAGCGTGAGGAAGATGATGTTGGACCCCTCGGTATCGAAGTTGTACCACGTGATGGGTCAGCCGTTCGCATTCAACGGTTTGCGGGCGCAACTGGCACGTGGCGACTTCAGCGGCGTGACGGCGGCGAACGTGGCCTCGCTGGCGATCACCGCGGGCTGGACGCTGTTCAACACCCTACTGGCCGGGTTGATGGTGGTGGGCCTGGCGCGACTGCTGATCGCCCGACAGTGGAGCACGCTGCTGCTGCTGGGTTGTATGTTGTTCTACTTTGTGTTCGCCACGCAGACGAACGGGTTAGAGCGATTCCGCGTACCGATTATCGGTCTGCAAGCGATCACGGCAGCGGCGACGTTCGTGCGGTTTGGCCGCAGGCAGGCGGAGGTCATCGGCAAACTCGACAATACTTCTGAATCGGATCAGCCGTACTTCTCTGCTGCTGCCTGATTGTTTTTTCCGCAGAGATCGCAGAGCGGGGATCTGGATTGTCCGAAGCAGGCCGATAACAAGTGCACCATCTCTGCGTTCGCTGCAGCTTCTGCGGCAAGTCTTCATAAACGATCTCCCGCGATTCCATCCGCTTATCCATTCGGGTCTTAAGCGACCTTCGGATGATGCCGATCACACCGATTGTACGGATTGTGCAGACAGGCTCCCGTTGCGCGTTGCGCGGGGGACTGATTCTTGCCTGGGGTGATGGGTGACGAAGGCCCTGTGTATGGACCGTGTAGCTAACCATCACCTGACTCGGGCGGTGCGCTATGAGAGATCTTGTCGTCTTTGTCATGTCGAGAGAGCTGTTTGACATGAAACACCTTTTATTCCTCATCATTCTTTCAGCAGTGGGAACGGTCGGTGCCGTGGTGCACCCGTTCTACGGCGTGCTGCTGTACTACATGCTGGCGGTGCTCAGACCGCAGGCGCTTTGGGAGTGGGCGCTACCGCATGGGATTCGGTGGTCGCTGCTCGCGGCGGCGGCAACGATGGTGGGATTGGTTCTCAGTTTACCACGCATCGCGCTGAAGCTGCGCTGGAACGGCGTGGCCACCTTGCTGGTGGTATTCGCACTGCTGATTCTGGTCAGTGCGATCAACGCATACAACCAGCGATCGGCCTGGCACTGGGCCACCGAGTACGGCAAGATTTTTATCATGGCGATCATCGCGACCGTGGTGATCGATCACCTGCGGTTCGTACGATACCTGAGTTGGATGGTGCTGATTGGCATCGGGTATGTGGCGTGGGATTTGAACGCGCTTTATCTGTACCAGGGCCGGTTGGACATCTACCACTATGGCTACGGCGGCATGGACAACAACGGTGCGGGCTTGATGATCGCGATGGGCCTTCCGTTTGCCTATGTGTGTGCCCGTTACGCCAGTTGGTGGGTGGTGAAATTACTTTGTCTGCTCGGTGGTGCGATGATGCTGCACGCGGTGTTCATGAGTTACTCGCGCGGAGCGATGCTCAGCGCGGGCGTGGCGATTGTGTGGCTGTTAATTCACCACCGACCGCGCATCCACGCAGCGGCGCTGTGCGGGTTGGTGATTGTGGGTGCGTTGATCATGGCCGGGCCTGAAATCCGCGATCGTTTCGTCTCCATCAGTAACTACAAGGAAGACGGTAGCGCGCAGAGTCGTTTTATCAGTTGGAAAGCAGCATGGGCCATCGCATGGGACCACCCGCTGACCGGCGTGGGCGTGCGCAACAGTCACCGTTTTGTGCACAACTACGGTAATGATCACCGCAACCAGACCACGCACAGTCAGTACCTGCAGGTGGCGGCAGACAACGGCATCCTGGCGATGGGTGTGTACATCGGCATCTGTTTGCTTTCACTCTATTCCTTGTACCGGGCACGAAAACACATGCTGCAGGCCCGGGCCACATACCGACATGCACCACCCGATCGATTACCCGTGGGCACGCATCGACCGGGGCCAACCGATGAATATGCCGATATCGCCCTGGCGATTCAGGCGAGTTTGCTGACGTTCGTATTCGGGGGCATCTTCCTTTCATTGGAAGTGTTTGAGTTGCCGTGGCTGCTGTTCACGGTGGCGGGCGTGATGCCCAGTCTGGTGGAAGAACGTTACCCGATCACGCCGAAAACCGTGCCGCATGCAAAGCATCGCCGTGGGCGTCGACGTGAAGAACGTCTTAAAGAAGCCGATGCCGAACCCACGTTCGGTTTCACCCCGGAGCCAACCCCGTGACCACCCTTGATGTAAACCACAACCTGGCGCGACTGGCCGCCGCGGCGGATGCTTACCGAAGAGCCTGCGGACGGCGTGGGCGGCTGCGTCGTCGTCTGGCCGAGGCGCTGGAGGTGGCGGCGCGCGGCGTGTGGCATGTGTGGCGGAACCGCAGGTACCTCACACTGCTGAAACTGGCGAACATGGCCGTCATCAACATCCAGTGCAAGCTGCGCACCGAACGGGTAGTCGGCCTGCCCTATCGCATGAAGATCGAGCCGACCAACATCTGCAACACCAAGTGCCAACTGTGCCCGACCGGTTTGGGTTACAAGGGTCGCGCCAAGGGCAGTATGTCATTCGATACCTTCCGGGGGCTGGTGAATCAGGTACGGCGGTATGTGTACACGTTGGACCTTTCAATGTGGGGCGATCCGTTGATCGTGCCGGACATCTACCGCATGGTGCGCTACGCGCACGACCGGGGCATCTGGACGTATCTCAGCAGTAACCTGCATGCGTTCAAGCCAGAAAAGCAGGCCGAATCGCTGGTGCGCAGTGGGTTGGACATGCTCACATGCAGCCTGCATGGGGCATCGCAGGAGACCTACGAACATTACCAACCGGGCAAGAAGCTGGATGCTTCGATCAAAAAGATTCGCGCGATTCAAGCTGCCAAGCAACGACTCAGCAGCAGCACGCCGACCATCCAGTTGAACTTTGTGGTCACGCGTCACAACGAACATGAAATACCTACATTCCGCAAGTTGGCTGATGAGCTGGGTTGCAAACCGGTGTTCTCCAGCCCGTCTTTGAACGTGCGGTTCCTTGATCGCGATCGTGACCTGGTTTCGCTGAGCATCGAAGGGGATACCCTGGAGAAGAAGCTGCAGGATCACCTTGACCACTGGTTGCCGGAAGATGAGCAATACGTGATCGAGCCGTACCGTTTGCTGCGTGAAGGCAAGCCGTATGAAGGCGAGCAGTTCAACGGCACCAAGATCATGGACTGCGATTGGCCGTGGAAAGACAGCGTGATCAATCACGATGGATCGGTGGTGGCGTGCTGCGGCGTGTTTGAAGCAGCGCACGATATTGGTAACGCATTCGAACGCCCGTTCCATGAGATTTGGAACAGCCGGTCGTATCGCATGGCGCGTCGGTCATTCAAACGGAAAGTTGACGCCGACGATCAACAGAACAACCCCTGCAGAACGTGCCCGGGATTCATGGTATGACCACGGCGACCGCACATGTTGATTGCTGCGCGGCTGCTGGCTTAACGCCGCGCCCAGTGGTGATGCATGTGCTGCACACACTGAACCTGGCTGGGGCGGAAGTGCTGGTGCGCGACATGATCGACGACCTGCGCGGGCAGTATCGATTCATCGTGGTATCGCTCGACAGCGATGGCGCGTTGGGTGAACAGTTGCGCCAGCTCGGCGCGGAAGTTCACGTGCTGAACCGGCGACCGGGATTCGACTTCAGTTGCGCCCGTCGCATCGCGAGACTGATGCGGAAGAACAACGTCGACATCGTGCACGCCCATCAGTACACGCCGTTCCTGTACGCGGCAATCGCGCGTCTCATCAGCGGCAACGCCAAACTCATCTTCACCGAACACGGTCGGCACTATCCGGACGATGTGAGTCTGAAACGCAAACTGATCAACCACGTGTTCCTGGGTCGATTGGCGCATCGCATCACGGCGGTGGGTCGGTTCGTGCGTCAGGCATTGGTACGCAATGAATGGCTGCCCATGCGGCGCATCAAGGTGATTCACAATGGCATCCGCCCCGACCTGTTCACACCCAACGCACAAACACGAAAGCGCATGCGGGAATCGCTGGACCTAGACGACAACCAACCCGTGATCTGCCATGTCGGCGGGTTCCGACCGGTGAAAGATCATCGCACCGCCATTCACGCGCTGCGACAACTGCACCTGATGGGCACACCCGCCACACTGCTGATGGTGGCCTCGGCGCGCGTTGCTTCGAGACACGGGCCATCGCCCACCAACAGCAG
>JANQFT010000572.1 GCA_028277685.1 Phycisphaeraceae bacterium | reverse complement strand
AATTGGCTTGATGACCAACCGGTCTTGGTGCGAACCGCCACGCGTTCACGCAGAGTCATCATGCTTCTTGTGCTGGTCATCAAGCCAATTTGTCTGATCCAGCGTGGTCATGGACCATGAATCTCCCCGGTGATGTATGACTTGCTAAGTATCGACGCTTGAAGAGGACAACTGAACCAGCCGTCTGTCGATTCGATCCGGTGAGAGTTTTTTGTGAAACTCCGCAAGAGTGGATTTCCTCCGACAGGGCATGGTGTTACAATCGCATACCTAGCAGGGAAGCGCCCCAATGAAGCATCTTCTGGCCGCAGTTTTGCTAACGAGTCTCGCTGTGATGGCTGGCTGTGAAAAGCCGCTGTTCCCGGAGCCGACTGAACGTACGCAGTATGATCGTTTTGATCGTTTGCGTGGTCGTCTTGCCCCGGCGGAGCAGGCGAACGACTACGGCGGCACCGACCCGGCCTTGCGCGATCGGCTAAGCCCTTATCGGCCATAGCCCGCCTGCTGTGTGCATGGTGAAGCTGACTTGAGCAAACCTGCGCATAAATCACAAGTTTTTCGGCCGACTGCGCCGATGACAAATAGTATGAAAGAGTCAGCCAGCGCGATGGTTGATTCATCTCTTGGCCTTGCGTGAGACAATGGGGATCGAGTGACGCCCAAGCGTGGTCAAAATTCGCCACCGACAGCCATCTTCGACCGAAGAACGATTGTGGTCTGGGGGTGCCTGATCGCCTCGATGACCGTGGCCAGCGGATTGCTCATGGTGCTCGAGCAAGCACCACCTGCTACCGCCAGCAGCCTGGTGTTATCGATGGTGGATACCCCAAACACCAGTTTCGACCGTATTTTCGCCACTGATCCTGCTCCTGCGGCCGCACGCTGGGACAGCATCATGATTCACCACAGTGGTCAATCGGTAGGCAATGCCGAATCGATCGGCCAGTTGCACGAAACCCTCGGTTACGGGGGACTGGGATATCATTTCGTGATCGGCAATGGCAACGGAACCGGCGATGGCGATATCCAGGCTGGTGCTCGCTGGATGCGGCAAATGGACGGTGTGTATGCACGCGGTGCGGTGTCGATCGCATTGGTGGGCAATGGAGATGACGCCGGCCCAACCCCAGCGCAGCAGGCGAGCCTGATTCGCCTGACCAACGCCCTGCAAAAACAGTTGAACGTCGGGGCGCATCGGGTTTACCTGCACCGTGAAGTGGCAGACACGACCAGCCCAGGCCGCCTGTTCCCCGCAGGGCGTTTTCGCCAATCCCTGTTGGCGATTCCAAACAATTGATATAAGATTGAACCAATCAGGTGGGTTGGTGCGTCCTAATTACCCCAAAGCGGGATTTTCCATGCAATTAAGTCGGGGCACTAAACGCTCGATCCTTAGTACATGGTTGTGCGTAACTTAGATGACACCGATATAATTGGATGCGATAGCAGTAGCTGGCATCTCCCCGGTCCGGGCGCGGAGGCGCAAGGCATTGGCAACAAAGAAGTAATGGAGGGGGACTTGCCTTGGCGGAGATGAACGTGATTGATGAAATTGCCGGTTTCGACGTCTTGACCGTGCTTGGTTATGGTGCCAGCAGCACGATTTTTGCCGTGCAAGACCCCAAAGACGACCACGTCTACGCCATGAAACGGGTTGTCAAGCGCACTCCATCCGATCAACGCTTCATTGACCAGGCCCTGACCGAATTCGAAGTGGCCAGGCAGGTCGATCATCCCAACTGCCGTAAAAGTTTCCGCGTGATTCGCCGTCGTAAGCTGATCAAAACCAGCGAGGTGCTGGTGCTGATGGAACTGGTGGATGGCGAAACGCTCGAGCAACATCGCCCCAATTCCCTGCATCGCATGGTTGAGGTGTTCATGTCGGTGGCGGATGGACTGGATGCCATGCACCAGCAATCGATCTGCCACTGCGATATCAAGCCGAACAATATCCTGATCGCGCCCGATGAAGGGGTGAAGATCATCGACTTCGGCCAGGCCTGCCCTACAGGCACGGTGAAGCAGCGCATCCAGGGCACTCCGGATTACATCGCCCCGGAACAGGTATTGCGTAAGCGCATCACGCCAGTAACCGATGTGTTCAACCTCGGGGCCACGATGTACTGGTGTTTGACCAATCATCACGCACCAACGTTGATTCCCAAGGGCTCAAATCGCGAGGTGGCGATCAAGCAGGACACCACCCTGCGCCCAGCCAGCGAATTGAACCCGAAGATTCCAGCCGCGCTCAATGCGTTGGTGATGGCCTGCATCGAAACCGAACCCGATCGTCGTCCCACCTCCATGCGGGAAGTGAACGGCCGCCTCGAAGTGGTACTGCACCAATTGAAAGCCACCCGTCAAGCCAAACGGGCGTAACTCAAACCAGAAGCGAAGGGTGGCTGGGGCTACGGTCCGAAGGACCATGCCCCAGTGGTATCATCCTGCCAGGGAGACGCTTCCGAGAGCACGCTTTGCTTAGCCCCCGCCCACCCATTGCCAACCTCACCGATGCAATCCGACCTCTGCGTTCTCTGTGATCTCTGTGGTAAGTCATCGGCTCCGGAGTTTACCCTTCCTGCGAAACGAATGCCGCTTCAGCCAGGTCGATCGCTTTGGCGAGTGCCGCCGCTTTGTTCACTGTTTCGGTGTATTCGCTTTCCGGCACGCTGTCAGCGACGATGCCCGCACCCGCTTGAAGATGAACCCGCCACGCCCGAGCCACCTTCGTGCCTTTGTGCCTTGATGCCTCAATGCCTTCTTCAGGGATCATCACCATAGTGCGCAGGGCGATCGCCATGTCCATGTTCCCGGCGAAATCAGCATAACCCACTGCCCCCGCATACGGACCGCGACGATGCGGTTCAAGTTCATCAATGATCTGCATCGCCCGCACCTTCGGGGCACCGCTGACCGTGCCGACTGGCAGACTCGCACGCAGCACGTCCCAACTGTCACAGCCGTCCATCAACTGACCGGTCACCGTGGACGAAATATGCATCACGTGGCTATACCGTTCGATGGTCATGATGGCGGGTAGTTCCACTGAGCCTGCTTTAGCCACACGACCCACGTCATTGCGGCCAAGGTCAACCAGCATAATGTGCTCAGCCCGTTCTTTCGGATCGGCCAGCAGGTCTTTCTCCAGCGCCTTGTCTTCTTCGGGTGATTTGCCGCGCTTGCGTGTGCCAGCGAGCGGACGATTGGTCACTTCACCATTCTGCACGCGGCAAAGAATCTCCGGGCTGGATCCGACCAACATGCATCCCGCCGCCTGCAGGTAGAACATGTACGGCGAGGGATTCACCACCCGCAGCGCGCGATACACATCAAACGGGTCGGCCGCAGTCATGCGTTCAAAACGCTGACTGAGCACCACCTGGAAGATGTCGCCGGCGGAAATGTACTCCTTGGCTTTATCCACCATGCGATGGAATTGATCCGGTTGCATGTTCGATGCACTCGGGGGGCTGGGCGGCAGTGTGGTTTCGGCTTCACCAATTGCCAGTGGCATCGGCTCTGCTTCAAACCGGGTGATGAATTCATCGAGTTCTCGACAGCCGGCTTCGTAGGCTGCGTCCACCGAGTCGTGCTCGTCCAGCAACAC
>JANQFT010000504.1 GCA_028277685.1 Phycisphaeraceae bacterium | reverse complement strand
GGGGCATGCGGGCCTCATGAAACAGCGTGGGTTCCCGGCGGGGCGAGTCACAACAGAAATTCCAACATAGCAATCAGCCCCACGTTTTCCAGAGGGGCTGGACAGAAGATGGCGAAGTTTTCTTTCGTGCGTCGCGCGTGTGATCAGGCGGTTGTACCTGGGGTGGATGCATCCCCATCCGTGCCCGGGTGATGCGCCGCCTCGTGGCGATCGGCCCGACGTTTGAGCAGTAATCGCAGGCCGATATTCCCCACCATGCACACGCATAAACCGGTGATGCCCAGGTTATACACGGTGGTGGCGACGATGCCCGTGGCCAGCATGGCAATCACCGGGGCAATGAACCAGCAGGTGACCACCCAGATGGCACGGCCGATCTTGGTATCGCTGTCACCCCGGGCGAAGGCGCGGTCGGACAAGCCCGTGCCGATCACCGCGGCGAAGGCCACATACGTGGTGCTCACCGGTAACCCCCGGCCGGAGGCAAACGCAATCACACTCGCGCTCACCGCGGTAATCACCGTTGCCCGCAGGGTGTCGTAGTGAATCTTCTTCTGATCTTCAGTCACCGATGGTGGAGGAGAAAGCACATTGCGTTGCCATGAGGCAGGCAGAATCATCCGCGCCAATGCCTTGCACCAACGCGGGGCATACAGGGCCACCTGATCGTACTGGCTGGCGGTGTTTACTTCGGCGCGGGTGACGCGCTGGGCATATTTGGTGAACATGCCGCTGGCCATCAGCACGCCGCAGCCAACCAATGCCCACATGGGAATGGGCACTTTCGAGGCGATGTTGGCCAAGCTGTCGAAACCATCCCCGTGTTGCCACAGGTTCAGGCTCGCCAGCCCGGGCGAGGCTGCGTTCGCCAGGTCATTCTGCCCGAACGCGAATGCCATGCAGATCATGCCCAGCACGGCCGTCACGCTGAACAGATGTCTGCACCACTTGCGATGCGTGATCGTCAACAGCAGGTGTGTGATCAGTGTGAAGCCCGCCCACATCGCCAACAACATCAGGCCTTCGCCGTACTCGCCGAAGGTAGCGCTTTTCAGTTCCTTGATCGCAGGCACATTCTTCAGACCCTTGAACACCATGAACCAGGTAAGGCCGGTCAGCACCGCGCCGGCGATCCACGGGCCATGCAGGATCACCGCACGTCGGTCGCGCGCATGATCTCGTATCGCCCCGCGGAAGATGCGCATGATGAGAAACGACGCGATACAACTGATCGCAATCGACATGACGATGGCCAGGATCACCTTCTGCACCTTGTCACCGTTGACGTTCTGCCAGCCGGCGAGAAACCAGGCAGCGCCGACCAGTTCGAACACCAGGCAGGCAGTGGTGCTGACCGGCATGCCGAACCCGCTGAAGCCGTACAGCAACAGCGTGTCGACGAAGTAGACGCTGATGTAGATCGCTAACGCCATGCCCACGGTGAGGACGGTGGGGTCGAAGATGCCTTTGCGTGCGGTCTCCATCACCGGGCTGCTCATCGCGGCACCAAGAATGACCGCCACGCCAGCCAGCATCACCGCATTGCGGCGACTCATCACACGGGCACCGAACACTGCATTCACCAGATTGGCTGCATCGTTGCGACCGACCTCGATGCAATCCCAGATGAGCATGCCAAGGCCAAGGATGGCCGCCAGGGCGATGAAATCGGGCACGATAGGCTCCTCGCGTGGCCGCGTGAATGCGGATGTTCAGGCCGTCCAGTGCGTTTTGGCCAGGCCCGGGAGGA
The DNA here is from genome assembly GCA_028277685.1 of Phycisphaeraceae bacterium. Classification (GTDB taxonomy): domain Bacteria; phylum Planctomycetota; class Phycisphaerae; order Phycisphaerales; family Zrk34; genus JANQFT01. Next base: position 657 of record JANQFT010000504.1, on the reverse strand, counting down.
GTGATCTTAACGATTTCTTAACAATGTGCTAGCGTGAATCGGTGGGGGGTTTGGTGGCCGTTGGTTGTGGTTGATCTGGGGCAGTCACCGGCAAGGGGAAATGGGTCATCTGGTCGTACCAATTGCTCCAGGCGGCGATGAAATCTTTGGGGTTTTGCGGGCTGTTCGAGGGGGCTGGGGGCACGCCATGGTCTTTGTTCCACTGCTTGGACCACACGGTAAGTTGTTCAGCAGCGGTGGCATCACCGGCCACGGCCCTGCGCGCGAGGGTGCGGGCAACCAGTTCCGGCGGTCCCCATGTCATCATGGCCTTTACGGTGGGGTCCACTGAAGCAGTAGGATTCATCATGGCTTCAGCGATCAGTTTGTCCGCGCTGGTCGGAACCAGCCGGGTCAACTCCGACTCCAGCAATGTGTTGTAGGTGCGATCGACGTGTTTTCCCCGCCAGATGCTGGGCGTGGTGGGTTCACCCAGAGTGAACACCACGGCATTGGGTTGTTCGATCACACTGAATGGACATGAACTGAGCATCTGAACCACCGGCATGAACGCGCGCAATTCATCCATGGCTTCAGATAGGCCGTTGTCTCCCGCCGCCTGCTCGATCAGCTCCGCCAGGTTCTTCCGGATGAAGTTTGCCTTGGCCATCGCCCATT